>CAYVRH010000029.1:0-11019 GCA_964452955.1 uncultured Anaerolineaceae bacterium
AGGCAGCCAGCCAAATAACGGGTGTGTTGATCGCGCCCACGCTTCATTTTGGCATCTCACCCAGCTTCATGGCTTACCCAGGAACATTGAGCTTGAAAACCCGCACCTACCTTACCGTTATCGAAGAACTCACCAGGGCTCTCTACCAGCATGGCTTCCGCCGCATTCTTTTTCTGAACGGTCACGGGGGTAACGCCCCAGCCAGGGCGCAGTTGGCGGAACTGGCCAATGAATTGCCCGATTTGCGCATACTCTGGTACCAGTGGTGGACGAGTTCTTCGGTGGTTGCGTTCTCCAAGGCGCACGACCTTCCCAATCAGCACGCCAATTGGGAAGAAAATTTTCCTTTTACCCGCGTGGCAGCGAATTCCCCCTCAGGAGAGAAACCCCTGGTTGATTACGGGGGCCGCATCCTGAACACATTGCAAACACGGGAACTGGCAGAGGATGGTTCCTTTGGCGGCCCCTGGCAAGTGCCTGATGCGCTGATGCAGCAAGTCTTTGATCTTTGTCTTTCCGATATCGTTGAATTATTACAGTTCAGCTAAAGCAATTACCAAAGGCACGTCCATAACGACTTTGGTTGTGTATTAACAGAATCAGAGGGTTTTGTTTCTAGTTTGTGGTGCCCATCAGAAAGAATCTTTACATCCCGCCTGATGTACCAGGAAACAATCCCGTTTTACTACGATTTGGCGGTTAAAGATGCCGCTTGCCAGTAATCGAATTGACCGTCACCCGGATCACTTCCACCCGGGAAGTGGATAAGGGGTCAAAATCCCAATTTTTCTCGCCGGTCTGGTGCTGCATAATCCGCAGTAAACCTTTTTGCTTAGCGTCCAGGTCAGACACAATCTCCGCCTGTCCAAAGGCGATTACGCTTTCATATTTCTGGGAAAAATTACAGGCTTGCGGTCCGCTGATCAAGCCGCTAGCGCTGTCCGCCTCAAAACACACCGCAGGGTTAGCACGCAAAATGTCCAGCTTTTGACCTTCTTTGGCACAATGCATGAACAGGTTCAGTTTGCCAGCTTTATACTCGTAGCCGAAATTCAGTGGTACTACATATGGTTGATTGTCCTTATCCACCATGGCGAGATGGCAGATCTGGCAATGGTCAAGAACACTCAGCATATCTTCCATGCGTTCAATATTGCGGTCCAGGCGTCTCATCTTGCAGCTCCCACTAAAGTTTTAATTGCGTCTGATAAATTCTATCTGGAAAAGTAACTGGATCTTGTTTATTCCGGTTGCTTTTGTTTTGCGGTAAGGGAGGTTTTGGCAGCTTCGGCGGTTTTCAGCTTTTCAGCCAGTTCCTGAACCTTCTGGCTTGGATGTTGGAAGGTATGATGCAGGTGCTTGAAGGCTAGAGCAGGACGAAACAAATAGAAACGTGGTGCAGCATAACGCATCACCTGGCGAATCTGTTGCCGCCTATGGGGTGAATAGCAGTGCACAGGGCAGCGTGCGCAAGTCGGTTTTTCGGGTAGGAAGATGCAGCGTTCCAGGCGGCCAAGGGCATATTCCTTCAGCGCGGCACATTCGTCACACAATCCTTCTTTACTGCCATGCTTCTTCCGGCAGTAGAAACCAATCAATGCTGACAGTGTGGCAGATTCTTCTTCTATCTTGGTAGCAATTTCTACGGACTCGATTTTTACCATCGCCCAATTTTACATTGAATTAAACAAAAACACAGGGTTTAAGCCCTGTGTTTCAGGTAATAAATCTGGTTTTCTAAACCAATCGGGCTTCCAAAGTGATGTCAATAGCTTTTAGCGCCACCGAAACCGGACAGCCGCCCTTGGTTTCCTCCGCGATTTGTTGGAACCGTTCCGGGTCAATGTCCTCTACTTGCGCGCTACAGTCAAGATGGATCTCGCTGATTTTTGGGCCATTTTCCATGGCCATTTTTACAGTGGCTAGCGTTTCGATCTTGATTGGATTGAATCCAGCCTTAGCCAGCGAACTGGAAAGTGCCATTGAATAACAACCGGCATGTGCCGCCCCTAATAGTACTTCAGGGTTGGTTCCAGTTGCTTCGTCAAAACGTGAAAGGAAGGTGTAAGGACCCTCGAAACCAGGAAAACGCATGATTCCTTTGCCACCTTTCAGGTCGCCTTCCCAAACTGCGTTAGCTTTTCTTAAGAGCATGTCTATCTCCTTTTTTATCTGTTCTTACCTCTATCCTAACGAGTAAGCCACGAAGATTCAAGTGCTTGTAAAGCATGCTAGCCACTATTTTTCCACCCGCTAACTGCAAGGGTCTTCCCTGGCTGCTTTTTTTTATAACATAAAACTTTTGCTGATCTGTAAATCTGGCATCTTTCAGGAACCGGTGCGGGTTTGGAACAAGAATTTCAATCAATTCAGTTTATATCTTATAATTTCTAAGCCGTTTGCCCACTAACAACCGATGAGTCTCATCTCGCAAATCTCTTAGTTCTCTGCAATTACGCAGACAAAGAATGGGTCAAAACATGAAACCGGTGATTGTATTCGGAACAACAGTTATTGCCAGGATGCTTTTTTATGATTCTGTGGACAATCTTGATTTTAAGATAGCTGCTTTCACTGCTGACTTGGAATACATGAATGGGGATGTTTTTTTAGAAAGCCCCCTCATCGAATTTGACCGGGTCGAAAACATTTATCCCCCAAAAGATTTTGACATGATAGTAGCAGTCGCCGGTTCTTCAGATATGCGCGGCCATGTTTCTTATTTTCGGCGGGCAAAAGAAAAGGGTTACACCATGCGCAACTATATTAGTCCAAGGGCATTTGTCACCCCAGGCACAATACTGCATGGAAATTCTCTTGTTTTTCCTTTTGCCTACCTTGGTCCGGAAGGTGAAATTGGGGAAAATGTAATTATCCGCCAAAATGCGTACTTAGGGCACAACATTGAAGTTGGCCCGCATTCATTTATTGGTGTCGGCTGTCAGATTGGTGGCGGCTGCCGGATTGGAACCCTTTCTTATCTCGGCATCGGGTCGACGATTACAGATCACATCAATATTGGAAGAGAAACGCTTGTCGGGGCTGGTGCTGTTGTTATTCACGACACTGATCCGTTTACAACGGTAGCAGGTAATCCTGCCCGGGTTATCGGAACTCACGAAGAGCAAGGTATCAGGATAGAAAAGCACGATTAATCTCAATTGCACCACGCAAATATCAAATCGGATCTTTTTCTGAGACAGGAAAATGAATACACAAGCCACACCAAGAGTCAGTGTCAGATTTACCTCATACCAACATGCAAAATACATCGGCGAAAGCATTAAGAGCGTTCTGGCTCAGGATTTTGAGGATTTTGAAATCGAGATTACTGATGATTGCTCAACCGACAACTCTGTTGAGATAATTCGCCGTTTTTCTGACCCGCGCATCCATCTGAAAGTGCAGGACCAAAACCGAGGTGTTGCTTCCACAGCAACAGAGTCTCTTCAGCGTTGCAGAGGAGAGTACACCGCTTGCATGTGTTCCGATGACATTTGGCTTCCGGGTAAACTCAGACAACAAGTCAGCTTCCTGGATAATCATCCTGAATTTGACGCCGTGTTTACCGAGGTGGATATTATCAATGAAGAAGGTCAGAAGACTTTTGATCCAGTCTTCAGCAACGTATTTTCCAAATCCAACAAGAGCCGAAGCGCGTGGTTAAGGCAGTTCTTTTTTTCAGGGAATTCCCTTTGCATTCCCAGTGTCTTGATAAGAACTTCAACCTATAAAGCATTAAATGGGCAAAATCCAACCCTTTCGGGTTTATCTGATTTTGACTTATGGGTCAGGTTCTCCATGACGCATGATCTTTATATCCTGCCTTCCGTGTTTACGCAGTTCAGATTGCGCAACGATCAAGCCAACGAAAGCGGATACAACATTGGAAATCGACTGAGATGTCTTCTTGAATTACAACCTATTTTGAAGCACTTTGCTGAAATAAAAGATTTGCAGCTGTTTCGGGAAGTGTTTCCTGAAGTAGAAAAGTATGGAGTGGCCTCGGTCGATCTAATTCCCTATTTTCTCTCTCGAATAGCACTGGATTCCGAGACGAGTTACTTGCAGCTTTTTGGCTATAACCTCCTATTGGATTTTATGCAGTCTGAGAAAAACAGGACCTTATTGGAAAGGGATTTCAACTTTTACACTTCAGACTTGCACAATTATTCAAAGAACATTGACCCTTTCAATATTCAGACCGTGGAAGCTTTACAAGTAAACAACAAAAGTATCACAAATCAATTATCTGAAACCAAGCTCTCCTTGGAAAAATATCGGCAGCTAGGTGGCAATAATTCCTGGGAACTCACACAACCCTTAAGATCTTTTCGGCTGAAGCTTAAGAAGCTCCTCAAAATCTAACTTAAGGAAGTAATAAAAAAATACAGGGAGGTCGAAAGACCTCCCTGTTTCAGTCATAATACTTCCGCGATGGATTAAATCCAGCCGCGCAGTTCCATAGCTTTGACTACTTTGGCAATGGCAACCATGTAGGCCGCATCGCGCATGACCACTTTTTTGTCCAGTGACATGCCTAAAACAGAGGCAAAGGCCTGGGTCATGGTGTTGTCAAGCTTGGTTAGCACTTCGTCTTTGGTCCAGTAGAAGTTCTGATCGTTCTGAACGCCTTCGAAGTAAGAGCAGGTAACTCCGCCAGAGTTGCAGAGGAAGTCGGGGATTAAGAAAATACCGCGCGCATTAATGACCGTGTCCGCTTCCGGGGTGGTGGGGCCATTGGCGCCTTCAGCGATGATCTTGACGGACGGGTCAATCAATTTGACCGTATCGCCATTAACCTGGCCCTCAAGGGCAGCTGGGATCAAAACATCCACCTTCTTGGAAATCCAGGCCCCACCTTCTTCAATTGAGTAACCAGCAGCTTTGGCTTTTTCCTTGTCGATGGTACCGTATTGGTCGGTGATGCTCTTCAGGAAATGCGGGTCGATACCATCTTCCTTGGTAAAGGTATAGGAGGTCTTGTCATTGCGATCCCAACAAGAAACACAGAGCACCTTGCCACCTAATTGTTCAATAAAGCCAATCGTGGCATATTGGGCAACATTACCAAAGCCCTGAACGGCAGCCGTGGTGGTTTTGGGGTCGATGCCCAAATGTTTCATGGCTTCGCGCACACAGTAGATTACGCCATAACCAGTAGCTTCTGTACGGCCTTGTGAACCGCCACCGCCAAGCGGTTTACCGGTAATCGCCCCGGGGGTATATTGGCCTACCACGCGGGAGTATTCGTCCATCATCCAACCCATCATCTGGGGAGTGGTGCCTACATCAGGAGCGGGAACATCCTGCCGTGGTCCCACATTTCGAACGAGGATGCGGATATAGGCGCGTACAAGGCGTTCTTTTTCGCCGTTGGAAAGTGTAGCCGGATCAACAATGATGCCGCCTTTACCGCCGCCCAGGGGGATATCCGCGACAGCGCATTTCCAGGTCATCCACATCGCTAAAGCGCGTACTGTGTCGATGGTTTCCGCTGGGTGAAAGCGGATGCCACCTTTATTGGGGCCGCGGGCATCATTGTGTTGCACACGGAAACCCTGGAATACTCTCATCTTGCCGTCATCCATGCGAACAGGGATACGGATAAGAAATTCCCGAGCCGGCCAGCGCAGGATCTCGCGGACCTGTTCGTCAAGACCAAGTTGATCGGCAACATGATCGAACTGGGCCTGAGCCATCTCAAAAGCATTAGTCGAACCAGACATTAATTTCTCTCCTTTAGCGTTTTGTCATGGCAGAAGCCATGGCGAATTATGGTTTCTATGAAGAGTTTACAGCTTGAAAAGCACAACTCCTCATTGCTATGCCTATATCTTATCCTGAATAAAATTAGCGTCAAGCCAATTCAACATATTCTGTATCTGGTTTGTTATTTTTTTCACGATTTTATAACGGTTGCGGGAGTGCTGATATCCTCATTGAAAATCGTCAACCGGCTTTATAATTACGGGCATCATGACTGAGCAAAATTCTAGCAAAATCACCATAATCGCTAATGGCCCGTATCGGGTTGAAGGCGGTATTCGTTTGTTTGTTTACGCACAGGAAATGTCTGCCCAGGGAGAGCCTCTCAATTGGATTTACGAAGGTGAAATCACTCCTGAAAAGCATCCTTATTTACTTTGCCGCTGTGGAAAATCCAAAACATTCCCGTTCTGTGATCACACGCACCTCGAGATCGAGTTTGATGGCCATGAAAGCGCGCACACCCAAAAGGCCTTAAAAGCCGATGTGGTCTTGCACGCTAATGATGGGCTGACAATCCGCAAATTTCACCCACTTTGCATGTCCTCCGGGTTTTGCGTGCGGGTTGCAGGGGCTATTGAAGATTTTAGTGAGTTTTCGGACGATCCGGAAGATCATAAAATTGCCATCAAGATGGTGGAAGATTGCCCTTCAGGCTCATTGACTTACAGCCTGGAACAGGACGGGGAAGATGTTGAAAAACCATACCCCATGCAAATTGCTTTCACTCGTGAAGGGGTTGAAAACGAATTGGTCAATGGTCCCTTCTGGGTAATGGGTAATGTGCCCATCGAACGCGCAGACAAAGTTCCCTTCTTACCGCGAAACCGTGCAACCTTGTGCTCGTGTGGCAACTCCCGGCAAAAACCTCTCTGTGATGGTATGCACCGCATGCTTGCAGAATACGAGCTTTCAAAAAAGAAGCACAATCGGTAAATCAGCGCGTTGAAAAAAGTTTAGTTTTTGCTTACTGGTGCAGGTCTTACTGCCCCGCCCGCTTCCATGACCTTCTTCAGGTCGGCGCGCAATTTGCTCAAGTTTTGTTCAGCAACTTCGCTGCCGCACCTGGCTTTCACCGCTTTATAGATGTATCCTGGTACCGCACCTGCATGGCTGGGGGCATGTGCTACCGCAAGCGCATGCGAGCAAGCCCTGGCTGCGAAAGTGGCAGCTTCAGAACTGGTTTCACGAGCCGCCGCCAGACACGGCCAAGCAAATTTTCGGGCATCCCACATGCGCTGCTCCCCTCGTACCCAACGCCAACCAGCTTCAATAGCCGCTCGCGGGCGTTTGTCTCCTGGCTCAGCCTCCTCAAAAATCTGCAAGGCCAATTCAGCTTCGGTCAATGCCCAGGTTGCCAGGGTTTTATGGTCCAACGCAGCCATCCAAGCCCTCAACTCCGGGTCCTGTGCCAAGCGCAACAGGTCACTCTTTGTGCCAGGCATATGCTAATCCTTTTCCCTTTGTGGAAATGGCAGCAGGAAAATTTCCTGCCCATCCACTTCAGCGATTTGTGTGAAACCGGCTTTTAGATAAAGGTTGCGGTTACCATGGTACTGGCGTTCTGGCACATCATTTGGCGTGGAAGGCAATCCAATCACGGCAGTGTATCCCTCTGCTTCCGATCCCTTTATTGCGGCCTGCAACAATCGGGTGGAAATGCCCTGCCGCCGATAATCCGGGTGAACCATGAAACATGCCACCACAGCTACTCGCCCTTCTGGCAAATACGGCTCCAGGAAACTTTTGAGCCTTAGAAGTTTTGCGTAATGATTGGTGTGGCACCAACCCACGATGCGCCCGCCATCCAATGCCAGGTATCCGCGGGTATAACCTCTGGCTACATTAATGAGTGCCATCTCCCTTGCTTTTTCACCACGGGTTTTCATCCATTGTTCACCTGTACCCTTAAGGTGGTAGTACTGGCAATAACAACCCCGCCAATGCTCGGCATGATGGAAGTCCATATTGTCAAAAAATTCCACAAAGTCAAGCGCGTCTTTGGGTTCCAAGCTGCGGATCTGGATTGTCATGCGGCCTCCAATCGATTATGCACTTCCTTAATTATAAAGACCTCACCACCAGGTTCAAAATTACCTTAAACATGAAATAACATTTTAGGTACCAAGAAGCATTAATGAAAACAGCCGGGCTCTAAACTCCGGCTGTGTTGAGCAATACAAGCAGCTAAATTTCAGCCGTTTTTCCTCAGGAAATCTTCAATGCGCTGCAATGCTTCTTCTATTTTCTCATACGAAGTGGCATAGGAAGCCCGCGCGAAGCCTGTCCCCGCGGCACCAAAAGCAGAGCCAGGTACCATGGCCACCCTGGCTTCCATCAGCAGGCGGTCACAGAATTCTTCATCGTTGAAGCCGCTCACGGTCACCTTCGGAAAAGCGTAGAAGGCTCCCCTGGGCTCAAATGTTTCAAGACCAATGCGGTTGAAGCCCTTGACGATGAGCTGTCGGCGCCGGTCATACTCAGTAAGCATCTCCTGAACATAGGGTTCTCCTGAGCGCAGTGCTTCAAGGGCGGCATATTGGCTGACAGTCGGCGCGGACATAACCGAGTATTGATGGATACGCACCAAACCCTTCAAGATTGAAGCTGGCGCGGCCACATAACCAATTCGCCAGCCGGTCATGGCATAAGATTTTGAAAAACCGCTCATGGTAACCGTGCGCTCGCGCATGCCAGGCAATGAAGCGAAGCAAACGTGTTCCACCCCGTAAACAAGGCGGTCATAAATTTCATCTGAAACCACCAACAAATCGTGCTTTTCGGCAATCTCCGCAATCTCCAACAATGTCTGCCTGCTGGCGACCGCCCCAGTTGGGTTGCTGGGGTACCCAATGAAAATCGCCTTCGTGCATGGCGTAATCGCGCGTTCAATCAGCTCTGGTTCAGGTTCAAAATTATCTTTCATAAACGTGGGGATTTCAACTGGCACACCGCCAGCCAATTCCACCTCAGCCTGATAAGAGACAAAACATGGGTTGGGGATGATCACTTCATCACCCGGGTTCAAAATAGCCGTGAATATCAAGTACAAGGCTTCAGAAACACCGACGGACATCAATATTTCGTTGCCTGGGTCATAATGAACCTGGTAAAGATCATGAATGTGCTCAGAAATTGCCTCGCGTAGCGGCAAGAGGCCATGGTTGGAGGTGTAATGGGTTTCTCCCGCCAAAAGCGATCGGATGCCAGCCTGAACGATGGGTTCGGGTGTGGCAAAATCAGGTTCGCCTATCCCCAGGGAAATGACATCTTTCATGGTGGCGGCAATATCAAAAAATTTACGGATTCCCGATGGTTTGAGTCGGGTAATCTTCTCAGCCAAAAACTCTTTCATAACCCTCCGTTCTATTTGGATGTGTTAGGAATTGAGCCAGGAATTGTCGCCAATATTAAACTTGCCACTGACTCCGTTGATAACAACATCATGGCCAAGCAATGAGCCTTCAAGGTGGGCGTCAGTAACATGCGCGCCAGGGCTAAGGATTGAATCCCTGATGATGCTGCCCTGCACAACCACCCCAGCCCCAATCGAAGCGTGAGGTCCAATGATTGAAGTGCTCACCCGGGATTCCGGATGAATAAAGACTGGCGGAATGATCACAACATCATTCGGTGAAGGGTTGCTAATGGAATTTGAGCGGCCGTGGTCAAGCATGTATCGGTTGGTGTCCAGCAAGGCTTCTGAGGTACCGGCATCCAGCCAAACCTTGACTGTCTCAGTGCGCATGAAAGTGATGTATTCCAGGTAGATGTTGATGGCATCCGCCAGGAAGTACTCGCCTTTTAATTGGATCTTGCGCGCTACCTGCTCTTCAATGGCTTTGAGTAAAATCTCAGACTCTTTGAAGTAGTAGCAGCCAACCACGACGAGATTATTGTTGAGATCGGTGGGCTTTTCAATCAGGCGGGTAACCTTGC
This sequence comes from uncultured Anaerolineaceae bacterium, assembly GCA_964452955.1. Classification (GTDB taxonomy): domain Bacteria; phylum Chloroflexota; class Anaerolineae; order Anaerolineales; family Anaerolineaceae; genus Mesolinea. The sequence continues at coordinate 9,709 of CAYVRH010000029.1, forward strand.
CCTTCGAGTCAATTTCAGCCACTCCGAAACGACGTGGGTCGGGAACCGCTTTAACCCAAGCCACAGCATCTGCTTTTTCATTTTCAAGGAAGGCAAAAGAGTTTTCAATCAACGTATCCGAGAAGACCATCAGGATGGGTCCCTTCAGGAAATCCCGGGCATTCCAAAGCGCGTCTGATTGGCCTTTCATTTCAGGCTGGATGACGTAATGCACGGCTTGCCTGGGGTAGTTTTTGGCCATGTGCGCTTTGATCAGTGTCTCCTGGTGGGGGGAGAGGATAAACACAAATTCCACTGTCTCACGGTTAGGCACGGAATCAAACATGCTTAACATGTGGTCAAGGACGGTCGCACCTGCCAAAGAAATCAGGGGCTTGGGTCGGCTCCAAGTGAGCGGCCGCAGGCGGCTGCCCAGTCCAGCCATGGGTATGACAATACGTAAGCCTTCCGTCATCTTTTCCTCACAAACTTTTGGATAATTGATTGCGCATATTATAATCCGTGCCTTCGTTCACAGAGGTCTAGGGTTCAAAAATGCCCAATTGAGAGAAGTTGAAAGCACTAATTCCTTCGCCAGTGGTACTTAAGGCCAAACTGAAGCCGCCGCCATTACTGGGTTTCGTGTTGAATTCATATTGGAACTGGCCGTTGGCAAAAATATCCACGCGATCCGCAATTGCCCAGATGCCAACCAGGTTATTGGTGGGTGGCAGCGGAGCCAGTTTACGCACGCCTGTCCAGTCCCGCAGCAGCTTGGCCCCGCCCTCTTGAAGGTTGCGCAGGCGCATCTGACCCTGGCAGTTGAAATCGAGCACATAAGTGCCCAGGTTACTGCCCTTCCAAAAGGAAAGGCTGTAGTAATCGTTCGGCGCACATCTGGAGAGTTCAACGTTAATCTGTAAGAAAAACTGCGGGGGCAAATTGAGTTTACTGTTGGCCTCAAAGTTCAGTTTTTTATTTTCCGCGGCCATGCTCAAAACGCCATCCTGTAAGGCCATGCGTCCACCTGTTGGTGACAAAACATACCACTGCTCTGCGTCCATCGCATCTTCAATTAATGCTTTACCTGGTGCTGGGGCTGATATTTCGGGCGCTGACGGGCTCTGACCATCGCTACCCAGCGAGACCGGGGTAGGTTGCGGGGTGGCTGTGCGTGGGAACCAGTCCCGCGTAGCTGTGGGGGTAACCAGGGGTAAGGCTTCGGTGGGCGGGCTTGATATGCTGCCAGATTCTTGGCAGGCTGTTAGAAACAAGCATAAAAGTAAAACACACAATCGCCTGAAAGACATATTGAATATCTTACTTGAATTC
>CAYVRH010000030.1:0-436 GCA_964452955.1 uncultured Anaerolineaceae bacterium
CTGACAAGGATTTTTTGTTCTCGACCTTTAGATCGTACTCGTTGTTCAAGAAGCGCAGTTGTTCGATCAAATAACCGGCATCATTGCCTTGCTCGTCTGGAACGCGCCCAACGGGCCATTGCGGCAGAAAGTAATTTTCTTCGATTGTGCCATAAGGATTGTCGGAGGGGACCAGGGAATCGGCATCATCCGTGGGGTTCGGCAGCATGTGGAAGGGTACAATCTCGCTGCCTCCCACAATCAGGAGCGCACCAATCATCTCGCCCTTTAATCCAAGTTTTTTATCCAGACTGACCAAGGCTTGCTTCATGCCGGTCGCATCCACGTTGCCAAGCGGTGTCAAACCAATCTGTTGGCTGATGGCTGGGTCATCCGGGACGTAAACCACCGAATTCCACCCTGGCAGTGCCATTATTTTCTGAGTAAGGGATTTCAT
>CAYVRH010000030.1:453-10884 GCA_964452955.1 uncultured Anaerolineaceae bacterium
GATGACGACAGTGGCGGTGTTATCCCCGTATTTCGCTGCCAGTTTACTGCGCGAGGTAAACAAAACATAATTTGGGTAACGGCCATCCGCGGTTGTGATTTCGTCCTTACGGATGTGCTTGGCGATATGATCGAATTCCTTCTGGATTTGGGTAAGGGTTTGTACCGTTTCCTGCCCGAAGGTAGGCAGGGCCTTGTCATTAATAACTCTGACAGGGTTTTGACTACCAGAGTGGGAACGCACGTACTGCTCAGATGGCACTTCTGAGTAATCCACATCCGGATTATTGACGTAATCAGGGATTTTTGAGGCTAACTTTATCTTTTTTAGTGACTTTTCTGGGCTAACAGCGGCCATTTCCGGAGAAACACCCGCGTTCAAGCGGTTCAAGCCAAGCTCACCGGCAATTGATGCTGGGATGGGCAGATCCATGACCACGCGCAGATCTTCAGGCCAGAGCGGTCTGAAATTGTGTTTTGGACCAAGCAAGCGATAAATCACCTGCCCGGAGGTATCATGCGCGGCGCACCAGTGCATTTTTTCGACACCAGCAGAGTCTTTTTCCTGCTGCATGTCCGATAGAGCCGAAAGAACCTTTATCTGCAGGCAGTCTGGCCATTTGGAGAGGTAGATACCCGAGAGCGTGGAGAGCAGGGTTTGATTTCCAGATTGGAAAACCAACTGCATGTGCAGGATAGCCGGGAGAGGATTTTCCGGTTTTTGGGCTAAGGCAGACAGCACTTCTTTTTCGGCAGTGGCTTTATCCCCAGAGCTCATCGCCAGGCGCGCTGCCAACATTGGTTTCAGCCACTTGGGTGGTTTGGGTGCAATGGCAACATCGTTTGTTAAATATGCCAGACTGGCCTTGGCTTCGGTGGATCCGCTTGCGTTGCCAAGCAGTTGTACGTAAAGGCGGGCAGCTTCGACGAATTCAGGGTCAAGACGGCACAATTTTGCCAGGTTCGACTTGGCAAGATCCTTATCGCCCAATTCAGCCAAGATGGACGCATAAACAAAATTGACAAGCAGGTCTCCGGGGTAATTTGCCAACCAAAGCAAACAAGCTTGCCTGGCAAATGGAAGTTCTTTTTTGCGCAACGCAGTTTGGAGCAGGGTCAACATTTTTTCCCTGCGCACGGTTGGGATGCCTTTGTTGTAAGAAGTTGATGAACTCATTTGCGTCTCGTACTCTCCTGCATGTTGCTTACCAGATTTATGGCCATCACGGCAGCCAATTGGCCTTTTAGGTTTAGATCAGACGGGAACTTCTGGATGGCTTCCTTCAAAACTAGCTCAGCTTTGTTGTAATCCTTCTTTTCCCGATAAACCGAGGCTGCCAGATGATAAGCCTTTGGGTCAGTATCTGTAATTGCCAGGGCTTTTTCATAGTAAGCGATGGCCTTATCGAGATCCCGCTCGTCCTGGTATACCTGGCCTAGGCCTATAAGAGCATCATTCATGCCAGGTTCGATTGCAATGGCCTCAGAAAAATATTTGATGGCACTGGGAGAGTTTTTGAGCGCGTGGTAGGCTTGACCCATGAGAAGCATGGCTTCAGGGTCTTGCGGAGTAAGATAAAGGCATTTCTGCAAGGTCTCTAAAGCTTGGTTGGTGTAACCAGCCTCAATTTGGTACTTTGCGTGATTTTTAATGACTCGGTGGTCGCTGGGATAATCTCGCAATAGCTTATCAGAGGAGATTATTGCGTTCTTTTTGTTCGTGATGGATTCAATTTCGCAGGCAGCCAATTCAAATGGCACCTTATCATCAACCAGAAGTCGCGCCCGACTGATCAGATGTTGGGCTTCTTCAAAGATTTTACGTTTAATGTAGATTTTTACCTTGACCAGGAGAGCTGCAGGGTTTTCTTCCGATTCGAGGAGTATTCGGTTGGCTTCATCGATTGCGGCTTGGTACTCACCTGCTTCGTAATAGAGTTGGGTGAGTTTCTCGCGATAACGGCTTGTTTTCGGTTCAAGGATGATGGCTTTTTGCAGGCTGGCAACAGCAGCAGGGTATTGCCCCATGTACTGGTTAATTAGTGCCAGGTTCTCGAGAGCTTTGGCATTATCCGGAAAATGTTTTACGGCCTTATTGAAGTATTCTTTTGCGCCTTCAAAGTCTTTTTCATCGACCTTTATGTTACCCAGAATTTGCCAGTAATCTGCGTTTTCAGGATCAAATTGAATTGCTTTTTCTAAGTGGCTGGCCGCTTCTGGAAAGCGTTTGAGGCTTTCAAGGTGAATACCCGCCTGGGCATGCCAATCCGGCTCATCATCCCAGAGCGTAAGAGCGGCCTCAAAATGAGATAGTGAGATTTTGGGTTCCTTCAGGCTTGCATAAGCAGCCAATGCATTCAAAAGCGGATGGGATATTTGTGTTTCGCAGAGCTTCGCTGCAATCTTGTAAGCCTCAGAGGGTTGCTCTGCCAGCAGACCAAGCGCATATTGAAATTGAACGAGCGGATCCTCGGGGAGCGAATGGGCAATCTGAAGTGTTAGAGCCGCGTCTTGGCTGATCGAGAGCGCAACGGCTGCCTGGTTGGGAGTGTTCACGAGCGAAAGTAAACTTCCACCGCGCTGCCATGCCCCTTGAATAACTGCCTGACTCATCCTTAACACGGGACTAATAATTTCACCTGGTAAGAATTTTCCGGCCAGAGCCAAATGGTGATTGATGGTCTTCTCATCACTTGTGCCGGCGACCAGATCTTGAGGCATGTGTGTGCGGACATGCAGCAATTGCATATTTCGTCGGGCGACCATTTTTTCAGAAAGATAATTCATGATTGCCAGGTTGAGGATGGGGTAATTAGGTGCCAATTCCATTGCCGACCTGAACGCAGCGTCCGCTTGACTCCAGTCCTGTATAAACCAGGCTTTCAAGGCATGAACTGCATCGTGCCAAGCAAGGCTTGCTTGTTGGGACAGGTGGAAAATTGGCCGGATGGGCTCCGCAAGCTCCAGATTTTCGGCTGCAAAATCCAAACTTGGCAAAGCCCAATTCTGAACGCATTGTCGCACCCACAATAAATCGTGTAGAGTCTGAATTTGCTGAGGTGAAAGTGGCCTTTCTCCATTCAAACTGAAAAGACTATCAAAGCTTTTAAAATCAGCCCCTTCAAGAGCGAGCTCAAGCATCAGCAGGTAGGATTCGGGCGCGATTTGATCCAGTTTCCAGCATTCAGCGGCGTTTCGCCGGGCGGCTTCGAGATTTCCAAGATTTTGTTCAATACGCGCCAGGCGGTAGTAATAACCCCATAACGAAAGGTGATTTTCCGTTTCTTTCGGGCTTGAGACTCTTGTGGCTTCAGGTGGAGCAATAGCCAGAAGGGTTTCACGAGCGTGTTCGAGTTGATTTTGTAGGCTGTCGAGGTCAACAATTGCCAGGGTGTAGATCGATTTGCCGATGCCCTCAGGCTGGTATTGATCGGCTAAAATCCGCGCGTTTTCGAATTTACCCATGGAAATGTAAGCGTAAAAATATTCTAGAAAGTCTTCAAGCGTAAAAGACTCGATTAAATTGCTAACCGAACTGTCAAGAGAAGCAGCGGCTGCTTCAAACGCATCAATGCGTTGGTAAGCATTTGAAATTTGAAACCAGGCTTTAGCGCCAAGGACCTCTTCAAGGGTAAGTTTTTCCAGAGTCTCAACTGTGCTGGACTTGTCACCTTTGGCCGCAAATTGATTGGCCAGCGCGAGATGCAGTTTAATCTCGTGAGGGTTCAATTTGAGACCATCCACGATAACCTGAATATTTTCATCTACTTCGGAAGATCTTGGGCTGAAAGCACAATACCAGGTGATCAGGGCAGGGTCATTCAAGCCTAGATTAACCGCTTTTTGGGCAGCAACAATGGCTTCATCAACCTGGCCATTCAGCAGCAAGAGATTCGCGTAATCCTGCAACAATTTCGGATTATCAGGCTGATCTGCCAATTGCATGAGGGTAGTATCAAAATCCGCACGCGCAAAAGGCCCAGGGGTTTGGGCACTGGCCGACGATGGCCAGGGATACATTTCTCGGAAATTCTTAATCGAGTCCAGTTGCCTGGAGGCCAGTACCGATTCTTCCGGAGCAAGAAACTTAAGGCTCTCTGCCTGGATGGTCAAGTGGCGTTCCCACAGTTCTTGCAACAAGTCCGAAGCCTGTGACATCACAGCGCCAGCTTCTTTACCTCTGCCAGCCAGCGCAAATAATTGGGCTTCCATGCGCATTTCTTCTGCCCTTATTGGGAGGTCTTCAGAAGGGAAATTGGCAAGATTTTGAGCTTGCGATGGAACCTGATGCCCGGCCAGGAACGAACTTGCCAGGTTACGGATAATCTCATCCGGATGGTGCTCTTGCAGGGCCTCAAGGCCAGCAACCTGGATCTCGACCGGTTTCAACTCGAACAATGCCCGATAATACTCAAGTCGGTGCGCCAATGGCAGCACCGTGCACTCGTTGGCATGTACGACCAAACGACTGATGGCTTTAATTTTTTGCCTGTTTGATGTCTGAAGAAGTGTGTCAATAAAAAGATCAAAATCAGGGACGATCCGACTGAGGATGAGTGTTGGTGTTTCCCAATAAGCTAAGCCGCCCTCCACACCAAACATAAATTGCGAAACCTCAGACCAGGATTTGTTCAATTGCCGGTAGTCCCTCAGAAGCAAGGCTAATAAAACAGCATCCTTGAGGTGCGATAATCCATTCTGCAATATCTCACTGTTTCGTAGCACTTTGGTACCTGAGAGCAAGTAGTCTGGGTTGGCTGTGTATTGAAGATCCCGCAGATTGGTCTTTGCCAATGCAGGATCAAGGCTTGATAATGCGAAAAGCCCAGGCTGCCAGTAGCGCAATTTTTCACCCGCGAAGCCTTGCCAATCTGCAAGTGTTTGAGGGGTCAAGTAAGAGGTGATTAGGGGATCTTTGTGAAAGGCAGTGAAAATCTGATGGGAGAGTTCTGAATCAAATGAAGGCGGCAAAAATTCGATAAATTCGGATTCGAGCATGCCTCTCCTTGCTCCGGTTTAGGGCAAAACGATACTTCCAAGTAACGGCTTGAGAATGTAATAACCCCCACCAATGAGCACAAGGCTAAGGAACACCAGGAAAATACCAATGCCAGAGTTGGAACGCGCCAGGTCATTCAAGGAGCCAATTAGCAGGGAGGCATTTCCAACCAAACCCGAAACACCTTCAGTAAGGCCTTTTTGAGCAAGCTTGGTGGTTTGATCGGCAATTGACTGAATATTTCGGCTCATGGTCTGGCGGGCAAGAATGACGATGCTAAGAATCAAACAAAAGATGCCCATTCCAAACAGCACCATTGCTACAATGACCACCAACTCATTCGGATTCGTCATGTTTAAGCCTCCAAGCCTTCCATTATTCAACCATTAATGTGCAAGAATCCTGCCAAACAATCATTGTTCAAGCTGTCCCGCGCTGATTTCAGCGGGTAAATGACTCAGGTCGATCGAGTCACCATCACAGAAAAGCACAGCCCTTTCAATGATGTTGCTGAGCTCGCGGATATTCCCTGGCCAGGCGTACCTTACTAACGCCTTGAGGGCGCGCGGTGTGATGCTGGTGATGTTGGCCCCCTGGGCAGCATTGTATTTTTGCACCATGTAACCAACTAATTCAGGGATGTCCACCCGCCTTTGAGCCAGGGTGGGTAGGTTTAAATCCACTACTTTCAGACGGTAATAAAGATCGTCACGGAATTGATGTTCCGCGATCATCTCGGGTAATTTCCGGTTGGAAGCAGCAATAATCTGAACATCCACTCTGATTGGGGTTGTTCCGCCTACGCGTCTGAACGAGCGTTCTTCGATGACTCTGAGCAATTTGGATTGCATTTCCATCGGCAGTGAGGAAATTTCATCCAGGAATAATATGCCCCCGTCGGCAATTTCCATCAGACCATTTTTGCGTTTGATGGCACCCGTAAAAGCGCCTGCTTCGTGCCCGAAGAGTTCAGATTCGAACATGGTGGGTTGGATAGCCGGGCAGTTAATGTCAATGAAGGGTTTGCCAGCTCGCGGACCAATCTTGTGGATGTAATTGGCAAGCACTTCCTTGCCAGTGCCGGTTGGGCCTGTAATCAGCACCGAGACTGAAGTATCCGCAGCTCTTTGGGCGAGTTTCACCAGCGAAGCCATCTCAGGTGTTTTGCCAATGATGAAGGCATCCAGACCGCCGGTTTTTGCTCCACGCAGATGGTTGAGTTCTTTGCGCATGGAGACAATTTCTTCGGCTTTTTTTACCGATTTTTCCAATTCGAGCAAATCCAGGGGTTTCTGGATAAAGTCGTGGGCGCCAGCTTTCATGGATTCAACGGCCATGTTGATGTCGCCATGGGCAGTCATGACAATCACTTCAGGCCGATCGGTCTGGCGGATAGTTTGCTGCAGCAGATTGGGGCCATATCCATCAGGAAGGAGCACATCCAAGAGCATGATATCCGGAGAGGCCTTGTCAAGTTGCTTCTGGCCTTCAGCTAGTGTGCCCGCCTCGAGCACCTCGTAACCTTTAGACCTCAGAAACTGGGAAACCACCATGCGGGCGGTTTCTTCATCATCTACAACCAAAATTGTTGCCGTCATGCAATAACCTTATCTGCTTTCGGGAGGGTCACGTGGAAAAGTGTGCCCCCAGGGAAGCTTTCTACGAAAATGTTGCCTTTATGCGCTGAGATAATGCGCTTTGAAATCGCCAACCCCAACCCAGTACCTGAACTTTTTGAGGTAACAAAGGGCTCAAAAATATGGGCGCGCATCTCATCTGGGATGCCAGGGCCGGAATCCGCGACAATTATCTCATATTGGCCCTGATTTTGACCTTTTTCAAGTGGATGAACCTTAACGCTAAGGATTCCGCCCGAGTCTTCCATGGCCTGGATAGCATTGCTGATCAAGTTTAAGAAGACCTGTTCCAGACGCAGAAGGTCTCCCTGGACGAGAGGTTGAGGAGGTGTGGCCTCGAAATTGGCTTTGATATTTAAACGTACAAGGCGTGGTGACCAGCGGTCAAGGATCGAGCGCAACAGGCTTGCCAAATCAACGGGCCCAAGGTGATACTCGATCGGTTTGGAAAAGGTCAATGTTGAATCCATCAGGTGGGTCAACCTCAGACAATCATTCTGTAATCGTTGGGTGAGGGCAAAGTTGGGGTCTTCAGGTTTCATGCCCATTCCCATGAATTGAAGCCCGGTCACCAGGCTATTAATTGGGTTTTTGACCTCGTGGGCGAAAATGGCTGCCACTTCCCCGAGCAGCGCTCGCTGCTCAAGCTGCTGCGATTTCTCGCGGATTTGTTCTGTCTGGCTGAGATCACGGATAACGATAACGATGGCGGTGAGCCTGCCTTCAAATTTGACAGGGATGCAAAAGATCTGAGCCAGAAACGATTTGCCGTTGCGGGTATTTAAGCTGATAGCCCGGCCGCCAAGCGTGCTGATGCCTTCCTGGGCGGAACGGTAAAGCGCGTGGAGGCTGTCGCTGCCAACCAGCACATTTTCGGCTTTCTGGCGGAAGACCTCTTTGCTGGCGTAACCGAACATGATTTCGGCCGAAGGGTTCATCTCTGCTACCAACAAATCAGGCGTGAGAATGATGACTCCCTCTTCCAAGTTGTCGACTATGGTTTCAGAAACCTTATTGATGTGCTGTAGACGGCCAAGTTTCTTCTGGTTTTCCTGGACCGCAAGGCAGTGTTTGAGGGCAGTGCTTGTGTGGGCGCAGAATAGATTGAGGTAACGCAGGGTCTGCTCGGAGGGTAAGGGTTCAACCCCAACCGCAACAATTAAACTCAGAAGCTTGCTGCCATCTTCGATGGGAAGACAGATCACAACGGTTTCCTCTTCACTGAGGGCATGATTGTGTATGCAGGTCAGCGGTTTGCGTGTACTCGTCCAAAGATGCACTGAGCTAAACTGTTTTAACTCTTCAGCTGGGACCTTGGCTGGATATTCAGGCAGGAATTGACGGCCAGGGATGCGATCAAGACGAAAATTCTCACCGTCCGGTTCAGCCAGGTAGAGCAGCAAAAATTTTGGGGCAATCGTTTTTTCAAGAACGAGCGCTGCTTTTTCGTAGATATCGCGTTGAGTTTGTTGTTTTCCCAGGATTGTGAGTAGAGAGAGGTTATCGTAAATATCTTCTCGCTGGAGCTGCTCCTGGCGATCATTTTTCTCCTGCTCTGGAGGTGAGAAGACCAGCATCACCACCTGGTTGTCCCTTGAGAGGGGGAAAATCTGCAGGCTGGAGATGATCAGGTTGCCGCTTATCAAGCGCAAGCGTACCGGCCGACGGAGCTTACCAGTTGGGTTTGTGTCGATCTCACCAGGGATGATCTGACTGATCGATTGATCGGTCAGGCTATCATGCCGCCATCCCAGCAGGGAAAAGAATTTCTGGTTGGCAAGCAACACTTTATCTTCCGCGCGGTTGTAAACCAAGGCAGCGGCAGGGATGGCTTCAAGCAATAATGATTGGTCGATCTGAAACAGATCCATTCGTTGATCGAAATTGCTGCGCGGATTGAAGGCCATTTTCTCGAATACACCCATTACTTTTGGTGCTTCTGACGTAAATGAGCCGGCAAAATGCCTTCCATGGAACGATACTTTGCCACCGTACGGCGAGCAATGTTGATGCCAAGTTCGGCAAGATTATTTTGAATGTCCGAGTCGCTCAGGGGTTTTTCTTCGTTCTCAATCATTTCTTTGATGATCGTGCGCTGACTGAGGCTGCGATCAAAGAAGGTTGCCATGGGGATGATGCGTTTATTAGGCAACTGAATCGTTTTACTCGAAACCGCGCGTGAGATGGTTGACTCGTGCACGCCAAGCTCCTTAGCAATCTCTGCCCGGGTTAGGGGTTTCATTTCAATTTCACCGCCCTTGATGAAATTTTGTTGGTAAGCCACCAACTTTTCCAGCAACATTTTGAGGGCGTTGGAACGTTGTTGAATACATTTAATCAGCAACGATGCTTTCTCGATATCGCTGCGCCATTCTTCTGATTTATCCTCCGAGACTTCCTTGAGAGAGGCCTTGAAAAGGGGATTGACCCGTAAAGTTCCCCTGATGGGCAAAACTATCTCGACAACCAATGGATTTTTTGGGTTCTCGTTCAGGTGGTAAATTAGGATATCGGGTTGGTGGAAAACCTGCGAACCACCGCTGTTCGGGTTGCGGACGTCCCCCCAGTGTGCCCGCGCGGGGAATGGATTTAGGTTCTGAATCACAAATTCTGATACCCGTTCGATCTGAGCATTACTGGAACCCAATGCTTTAGCGATGTCCTGATAGTGGTGTTGACTCAGTTTATTAAGATGATTTTCAATAACTTCCCTGGTATACGGAGGTATTTTTGTGGTTTCCCTGAGGACCTCGATCTGGGTCAACAAGGCTTCTTTAGGGTCGAGTGAACAAACCCCAACAGGATCGCAACGTTTGATGCGGTCAATTAAATTTTGCACCTCTACTGGCTGGCGGTGTTGGTAGCGGGCAATTTCCTGTGCGGTTGTCGTCAAAAAACCATCTTCATCCAAATGGTTGAGAATGTACGCCACAATCATGCGATCATCCACAGCCAAATCGCCGGCGATTTGGCGGAGTACATAAGTCGGTAAATCCACATCTTCAGAGGCATAGGGTTCTTCAGGTGATTCCCCACTGTCAGAAGATGCGTGGGTGTAAAAATCCTCCCTGGGCGAGATGAAAACAATCGGTTCCTGGGACTCGTAGTTGATGGGTTGGCTGCAAACGGGGCAAGGGCCTGAGGCAGGTAATAATCGCTTGCACTGAGGGCAGCGGCGTTCGTTAATCAATTCCAATGCCGGGTTTGTGGAGAGTTCGCTGTCAATCTTTTCCGCCAACTCTGTCGCGGGCATGCTAAGCAAAGTCATAGTCTGAGCCAGGTGGGCACTGGTATTGGTTAAGGTTTGTTGATAGTGTCCTTGAAGCATGATTCTCCTCTGGCAGGGGGCAGCCCTGTTGCAAGAAGTATACCTAAAGGGTCTTTAAGCTGTCAACCAAAAAGGCGAAAAAGCATAGTTTCTATTTTTAATTTAGGTGGTTCGGGGGAGGGTACAATAATGATTATGAAAGAAATTCACAACGAAGAAATCAAAAAAGAAACAGCCATCATAGTTGGCTTGAGAACAGCCAGTAGCGATCCATTTGGTTTACCGCTCGACGCATCCATGGAGGAGCTCGAACTCCTGGCTGATACAGATGATGTGGAAGTGGTTGGCAGTATGGAACAATCGCTACATACACCCAACTCGCGCACATTTATTGGCAGCGGAAAAGTTGAAGAGCTTAAGATGATGGCCACTGAATTGGGCGTTGATATGGTCATCTTTGATGATGAACTTTCGCCACGCCATCAACGTGAGCTTGAAGAAGTCATGGGCATGAATATCAGGATCATC
>CAYVRH010000031.1:0-10880 GCA_964452955.1 uncultured Anaerolineaceae bacterium
ATGACAAAAAAAGAAAGGCCTGGCAAATCGCCAGGCCTGATCAATGATGGTAGAAAATCAGCAGGGAATACCAACATCTTCGATGATTTCAATGGTATGGCTGATCTTGGCAGATTTGGACATCATTGCGATGCCCTGGCAATACTTGGTTTCAGAGAGTTCCACTGCCTTTTCGACGTCTTCTTTTTGAATGTTATGGCCGGTCACCCGATATGTAAAGTGCATATCGGTGAAGACGCGGGGGTAATCTTTGGCGCTGGTGACATCGACTTCAACTTCGTATCCGTTAAAATCCACCTTCATTTTTTTCATGATCGAGATGACATCCATGCTGGAACATCCAGCAACGCCCATCGCGACCATTTCCATGGGGCGGAAGCCCAAATTTTCGCCGCCACCTTGAGCTGAGCTGTCCAACTGAACGATGTGACCAGAATCAGCCGTACCAGTGAGATGCATATTTTCTTTCCAAGTAACTTTTGCTTTCATTTTCCATCCTTCTTCCAACCCACCGGGTCGGACTTTGAATTTTATCAGGTAAAAGTTCCTGTTTGAACCTTGCCACAAGTTGGGCAATACAAATTCAGATTGTTGTCATAGGCCGCGAGGCCTTCCTTACAAAACGGGCACTCCTGGCCGAACACCAGGTTCAGACCAGGCCTGGTTGGTTTACAACGGTTAGGGTCGACATCCCTGGTGATGAGAACCGGTTTAGGTCTTGGCTTGTATTTCTTGCCTGGTGCCTCAACTTGTCTCATGGATTTCTCTTTAGCTCGCTAATCAGGCCTTAATCAGTGTATCTAAAGGCCAGTTTGGCAGGACGTCAAAATCCAGGTTGCCGGGGTCACCACCAATCATATGTTGGTAGGCCGCTGCGGCAATCATGGCCGCGTTATCCGTACAAAGGCTGAGCGCTGGAATATGCACCCGGAACTTGGTTTGGGAACGGAAAGCTTCGCGCAAGGCCTTATTGGCGCTAACGCCACCGGCAACGATTATTTCTTTCGCGCCAAACTCGGTGGCCGCGGTGATTGTTTTATCATAAAGCGCGGAGACAACCGAGGCCTGGAAAGAGGCTGCGATATCAGCCACCGGAACTGAACGTCCGTTGGATTTGAAATCATTCACCACCCGCAACACTGCCGTTTTTACGCCGCTGAATGAGAAATTCCAAGGCAAATCCAGTTTGGCTTTTGGGAAATTGAAAGCCTTGGGATTGCCATCGACCGCGGCTTTTTGGATGGAAGGGCCGCCCGGATAAGAGAGCTCAAGCAGCCTGGCAACCTTGTCAAAGGCTTCGCCAGCGGCATCATCCACAGTAGAACCAAGTAATTGATATTGCCGGTGACCGGTCATCAGTAAGAGCTCAGTATGGCCGCCGGAGACCAAAAGCGCGACCAGTGGGAACTTGGGTTCAGGGCCGGGCTTGGTATCGGCGGGGCTGCACCACGCGGCATAAATATGGCCTTCAAGATGGCTGATGGGATAGAGCGGTAAATTGGCACCCACTGCCAGACCTTTGGCAAAATTTACCCCAACAACCAGGGAACCTGCCAAACCGGGACCGCGCGTAACCGCGATGGCATCCAGATCGCGAAGCTGCATGTGAGCCTGCTGAAGAGCCTCATTAGTGACTGCGTAGATGGCCTTGACGTGCTCGCGGGAAGCAAGTTCGGGGTAAACGCCGCCGTACTGCGCATGTAAATCGACCTGGCTGGCAATCACGGAGGAGTGCACCAGACGGCCTGATTCCACTACCGAAGCGGCCGTTTCATCGCATGAACTTTCTATGCCCAAAATGCGCAGATTATCTTTTTTCATGGCCTCAGCCTTTCACAGGGACGACCAGCTCCATCGGAAAGTCAACAAATTTATGGAAAGTACCATTGGAATCGCAATACCAGGTATCTTCCAGACGGATGCCGTATCCCTTTTCTGGATAGTATAACCCGGGTTCAATCGTAAATACAGAACCCGCCTGTAAGTTATTACTTGGATCATCCGGGAAGCTAAACCAGGGTTTTTCATGGACATTCAGACCCACTCCGTGCCCAATTCCATGCACGTAACCAGACTCAATGCGTGGATCTTGCCGGATAGTAGCATGCCCCATGCCCTCAAAGAGATCACAGGTACGCTGTTGCAAGTAATTGGGATTGCGGCCAAGTTCCAGCTCGCTGGTAATCGTATCGTAGACTTGCTTGACCTGGTTGAAGGCAGCCTGGACTTCATCTTTCGCATAGCCGAGTGACCAGGTGCGGGTGAAGTCGTAGAAATAGCCGCCGCCTTTCTCGCAGGGGAAAATATCAAAGACGATCGTCTTGCCCAGGCACATGAGGTCTTCAGGATTGCCGATACTGTGCGGCAAAGCAGCATCGCGCCCGAGGGCAAAAATAGTGTCCTCAGGGGCTTCGGCGCCTAATTCAGCTAACCAAAGGTTAATCTGGGCTTTAACTTCACCCAGTTTCAGAGGAGATCCGTCGGCTTTTAGCAAGATTTCACCGTCCAATTTAGATGAGGCCAGAAGATCCTGAGTTTTGCCAACGACATGAGTGGTAATTTCGCCCATGCGGCGGATATGATCAATCTCGGTTTGGGTCTTGAGGGATCGCGCTTCGAGGATTACGGCATCCTGGGAATCCCCCTCAAATTCAAGGAGAGGGTTCAATTCATGTAAGCCTTTTACCAAGCTGACCATGGGACCGACTTCTTTTTTTCCGTAGACGAGCACTTTGCCTGCTTCGAGACCGACATCCTTGAAAATCTGCATGTAACGCAAGGCGTCAGCCTTAGCCCGGTTTCCGCCAGTTTCTTTGAGTAAGGCCTTTAGGTCATAATTGCTGGTAGAAAGCGTTTGGAACCCGGATTTAGCAGCCTCTTCACGCTCCATCGGATTGCAGAGAATGATCGGTTCTTTACCCTTCACTAAAAACAAATCAGCCACACTCATATGGCATATGCCTGTGAAGTAGACCATCGAAGGGTTGTGTTGGGCTGGGCCTGAAACCCATAAAGCGTCAGCATTGGCGGATTCCATCAAGTTTTGCAGTCGTTCAAGCATCGATTTACCTCATTAATTGGGCTAGTACCTTTTGAAGAGCGAGCAACAAAGCTTCTTCTTCATCCGGTTGGATTGTACGTGGGTCGATCAGCAAGCGATCGTTTTCTATACGGGCAATTACAGCGGGGTCTCCCTGCCGCAGCAGTCTTAGCATTTTTTGTGGGGCGGAAGAAAAACTGAGTAATGTGGTGGGCAAGGTTTCTTCTGGCAAGCTGCCGCCGCCTACCGTTGAAAACCCAGTCAGGAGTTCGCCTGCTCCAATTTGTGCTTGCAGGTACTGGGCTTGCTGCTGAATAGACGCTTCTGAGCGACTGAGCATTTGCCAAACCGGGACTTCAGTAAGCGCGCGCCCGTAAAGATACTGTTTGAGGGTGGCTTCAAGGGCAAGCAGGCAGAGTTTGTCTGCCCGCAGGGGCCGCATTAACTGGTGTTTTTTTAGTTTTGTCACCAGGTCAGCCCGGCCGAGAACAATCCCGGATTGGGGACCACCGAGCAGTTTATCCCCAGAAAAGCAAACCAGGTCAAAACCAGCAGCCAGTGCTTCCTGGACTGTAGGTTCGTGGGCTATGCCAAATTGGCTTGTATCCAGCAACGCGCCGGAGCCAAGATCGTATATGGAAAGAATACCGGCGGATTTGGCAAGTGCGCAGACTTCGCCCAAAGCTGGGGATTCAGTGAAACCAATCACCTTGTAATTGGAGGGATGGACGGCCAGAATGGCTTTCGCGCCTTCATCAATAGCTTCCTGGTAATCTGCCAGGCGCACACGATTGGTTGTACCGACTTCCACCAGTTTTGCGCCGGATTGGCGAAAAACTTCCGGCATGCGAAATCCACCGCCAATTTCCACCATCTCACCGCGTGAAATGGCGACAGGTTTTCCTTTCAGTAAGGCTGTCAGAGTAAGCAGCATGGCGGAAGCATTGTTATTGACAACCAGGGCGGCCTCTGAGGAAGTTAGTTGGGTGAGCAGGGTTTCGACTGCTTCACCACGATGGCCGCGTTTGCCGTTAACAAGGTCAAACTCGAGCGTCTGGTAGCCGCCGGCCTGCATCGTTATCGCGTCTAAAGCTGCTTTGCTGAGTGGGGCACGCCCAAGATTGGTGTGCAGGATGACACCTGTGGCATTGATCAAGCGCTGGGTATGTATCGAATCGATTTCATCCAGGCGCTGTTCCAGTTTATCTAGAATGAACTCAAGATCGGGGATAACGGCAGACTGTGACTGACGAATGGAGTCTTCCAGTTCACGGATTTGATCTGTTACCAAATCGCGGCCATACTGCCCAATCAGAGCTTGAACCTGAGCTTGCTCGAGTACTTTGCTGACAGAGGGCAAGGCGCGTAAATCAGACATTCGTGGCTCAGCGCGGTTTCCAGGTGCTGCGTTCCCAGAGGCGGATGACAAATTCAGCCAGGACAAAGGCTATTGCCAGGATTAAGCCAAGACTGGGTGAAAGCATGCGGCCAATTTGCAGCCAAACCAGGCTGGCGACAAAAATGCCGACAAAAAGTGCCTCCCGCAGGATTGGCAAGGCGTCCACTGCAGGCGTGGAAGGGAAGCGTTTGTGTAAGAAAAAGATGGGCATAGTCATCAAGCCGGCAACCGCGATGACCAGGCAGAAGAAGAAGAGCCAGCGGGGGCCAATCTGGGGGACCGTTTCAGTGATGGTATAGAAGAGGCCAGCGCCTCCCGCGAGAAAAAATAGAAGACTGGCAGGTAAAAATTGCCAGAATTTGAGCTGGTTATCCTGTTGTTGCATATCAAAATTATACTTGAAAAGGCGTTTGGGAACCGCAAAGGCCCTCCAGACTGGGGGATGGCAAGTCATTGTCAACCTGTTAGCTTATTTGGTTGAAGTCAGCAGCAAGTCAGAGATTTGTTATAGAATTACAAAACTATGTTCGAGTGGAAGATACAAGCTAATCAAGGAAAAGCCCGCGCAGGTGAGTTTATTACACCTCACGGCAGGTTACAAACCCCGGTATTTGCGCCGGTGGGCACGCAGGCAACGGTGAAATCCATCACACCGGCACAGCTCACGGAGATGGGTGCCAGCCTGGTGCTGTCAAACACCTACCATCTCTTCCTCAGGCCGGGGGATGCCCTGGTTGCCAGGATGGGAGGCTTGCACGAATTCATGCAGTGGCATGGCCCAATGCTGACCGATTCAGGCGGTTTCCAGGTTTTTTCACTGGCACAGATTCGGAAAATTGATGAAGAAGGCGTGACTTTCAAATCGCACATCGATGGCTCAATGAAACGCCTGAGCCCGGAAATTTCCATGGCCATCCAGGAAAACCTCGGTGCAGACATCATTATGGCATTTGACGAGTGTTCCGACCCTACCACCCCAGAGATCAGCCGGGCCGCCATGGACCGCACGCATGCCTGGCTTTTGCGCTGTATGGAGGCTAAGAAGAGACCCGACCAGGCACTCTTCGGTATCGTGCAGGGTGGTGTTGACCCCCTTTTACGCGAAGAATCTGCCCAATTTGTGAGCAATTTGGATTTGCCAGGTATTGCCATCGGTGGGCTTTCGGTGGGAGAAAGCAAGCGTGAAATGTATCGGACGCTCGATATCGTCAGTGATATCTTGCCCCCTGAAAAGCCCCGTTATTTGATGGGGGTGGGCACTACCCAGGACTTAATTGAGGGTGTCAAACGGGGCGTGGATATCTTTGATTGTGTGCTGCCGACCAGGCTGGCGCGCCATAATACTGCCATGACCCGTTACAGCCGCTTAAACCTGCAGAACGCCCTTTACATTCAAGATCCTAATCCGATCGATCCGCAGTGTTCATGCTACACCTGCCAGCATTTCACCCGGTCGTATTTGCGCCATCTGATTAATGCCAAGGAAATGTTGGCAGCCACGCTGCTCTCCATCCACAATCTGCACACGCTTATCAACCTGGCAAGCGAGATGCGTTCCGCTATTATGGAAGGAACCTTTGAGCAGTATGCGGAGGACGCGCTAAAAAAAATCCATCAAAATCAGAAGCCTGAGGTGTAATAATGACGATACTGCAAGCCATAATCCTGGGGATTGTGCAGGGCTTAACCGAGTTTCTGCCAGTTTCTTCCTCTGCCCATTTGGTTCTGTTGCCTTATCTTGCAGGCTGGAACCTGGACCAGGGTTTTGCTTTTGTTTTTGATGTATTAGTGCAATCGGGCACCTTGGCCGCCGTCATCTTCTACTTCCGCAAGGATCTTTTGGAAATTATCAAGGCTTGGTTGCAGGGCATCAAGCAACGCCAGCTATTTGCGAACGAGAATAGCCGCATGGGTTGGTACCTGATATTGGCAACCATCCCAGCCGGGTTGGCAGGTTTGCTTTTAAAAGATAAAGTAGAAGCGGCTTTTTCCAACCCGGTAATAACGGCCGTATTTTTATTTTTCACGTCTATCCTGCTTGTCGGGGCGGAAATGTACCATCGGCAGGTAGAACGTGCAGGCACAGGAAAATCGCTTGGTAAGATGACAGTAGCGGATGCGGTCGTGGTTGGTATATTCCAGGCACTTTCCATCTTTCCCGGCATATCCAGATCCGGCGCGACCATATCCGGGGGAATTTTTCGCAAAATGGATCGCCGGGGCGCGGCTAGATTCGCTTTCCTGATGTCCATACCGATTATGTTGGCAGCTGGGGTCCTGGGTGTGAAAGACCTGCTGGATGTACCGAACTTAGGTCAAATGGTAGTTTTGATTGCGGTTGGGTTTATTCTGGCGGGGGTGGTAGGTTACCTTGTGATCCGCTGGTTCATCGGTTACTTGCGGGGTAAGTCACTGCTGCCCTTCGCGGCGTATTGCGCCGTTTTAGCCCTGGTTGTAGTGGCAGTTACTTACTTCCGGGGATAACCGCTCATCAGATCACTTCACAGCCAGGAGCAATCCGCTTGATTTGTGGATTTTGATACCGCCGTCAGAATCTATTAATTTCTGAAAGTAGGATGTCAATTCTTGAGGGTCGCGGCCGAGCGGATTAGTTTGGATGCCATCCAAGGACAGGACATAATCTGTTAAGGCTTGTGCTTCTGTAATCCAAAGGTCAGAATAATAGGGTCGCAGAGAGCAATTACCGAAAACCGCAGCAACTACCTCCGTGCCATTTTCGAGTGTGAAACGAGAATGAAAAGCATGCAACTCAGGGCTTTCTGGGGAGAAAGCATGCAGCAGCTGGTCAAGATCCTGCATATGGCCACGGCCATTGGTGGCAGCCATTAGACGCCCGCCTGGTTTGAGCAGACGGTGAATTTCGGTTAAGGCAAGGCCAATATTGGGGACGTGGTAAAGCATATGATTGGCAGTGATCAGATCGAAACTACTGGCAGCAAACGCCAAAGCTTGGGCATCCTGAACCGTAAAGAAAAAGCGGGCATCCTCAGACAGTTCAGAAGAAGCTTCCTGCAGCATGCCCAGGGAATAATCCGCAAGGTAATAGCGTAGTGATCCTGGGTATGCGTAGCCGTTATGCCGTGTTTGGCTGGCGTTGCCACAGCCAAGCTCAAGAACAGTCATCCCCTCAGAAAGCTGCAAATTGGCAAGAATAAAGTCATCCCAAGATTCAGCAGCTCTTGAAAAGCGTTGATGCAACCGGATGCGGGCGTTGAGATTGGAGGCATCCCTGTATTGGTTTTGACGTAAAGCATCATCGCTTGCTGGATGCTGTTTCATACGGCCCTTTAGCGGGCTTTCAAAGCCTTTTCAATGGAACTGACTGCAGCTTCGAGATTGGCACGCGGCGTGCCAAAGTTCAAGCGGGTGAACTGCGCGTATTGCTGGCCAAAGGCCAGGCCGTCATTGAGGCCTACTTTTGCCTTTTCAAGGAAGAACTTGTAAGGGCTTTCAAGGCCAGTTCCACGGCAGTCAAGCCACATCAGGAAGGTTGCCTCAGGCCGGGTGGCTTTGACACCTGGCAAGCGGGCGCGGATATTTTCCACCAGCCAATCGCGATTGGCTTGCATATAAGCAATACATGCGCTTAACCACTCATCGCCACCCTCGTAAGCAGCTTTTGCTGCCGTCAGGGCAAGCGAGCTTGGATAACCAACCAATCCGCCTTTAGCTTCATTGAAGCGCTGCGCTAAGGCTTCATTCTGGATGATGCCAACAGAAGCGTAAAGGCCGGCTATGTTGTATGTTTTACTTGGAGCCATGAACGTGAGGGTAGTGTCAGATACTTCCTTGGAAAGTGTAGCAAAAGGAATGTGTTTATGGCCGTCATAGAGGAGATCGCAATGAATTTCATCAGCGCAGGTGCGGACCTGGTGGCGCAGTAGAATCACTGCCAGTTTTTCAAGTTCTTCGCGTGTGAGAGCCCTCCCGGTTGGGTTTTGAGGATTGCAATGAAGATAAGCTTTAACCTTATGTTGCACAATCAGGTGTTCGAAGAGGTCAAAATCGATGCTGTAGTAACCTTCAGGACCTTCCAGCATGGGGCATTCAACCACCTCAAATCCGGAGCATTTGGGGCCTGAGAAAAACGGAGGGTAGGCGGGGGTAAAGAAGATGACGGCATCACCTGGTTCGCAAATTGCGCGCAAGGCCAGATTGAAACCTGTGACCACTCCCGGAACGAAGTTGATTTGGGGGTCAGCAACTTGCCAATTGTACAGATCTTGCATACGATTGATAAAAATTTCTTTGAGCCCGAAGGTTGCCAGATCGTAGCCAAAAATGCCGTGATCGATGCGTTCATGCAGGGCTTGCATCACGCAAGCCGGGCTTTCAAAATCCATGTCTGCCACCCAAAGCGGCAGCACATCCTGCGGGTAAACATGCCAACGCAGGCTTTCAGTACAACGGCGGTCGATAATCTTGTCAAAATTCATGCTAGCCTCCAGTGAATTACTTCCCAAATTCTAATCGCCTTCAGCCCATGTGAGCAGTTTTTGGCCCAAATCACACCAAGCGCTTGGTATACTTTTCTGAAGTATGAAACAGTTTTTGAAGAAACTAATTCGGCTGACTCAATTTGAGGTCTTTTCTTGGCCGCTTAGTTCCAGCCTTTTGTTGGGTTGGTTGATTTCTATTGACCAAAATATTCTCATACGCTTAGGCAATTACCTCGGCAACCTTTTTGTAGTTATGGCAATATTTGCTTTTGGGAGCATTGAAGATGCGCCTTTGGACGCTTTGGCTGAAGGCAGAAATCCTGAAAATCCAATCTCCAAAGGCTACCTGGATATTCCGATTGCCTGGAGAATTTGCCTGGTGCTGGCAAGCATTGGCCTTCTGGTTAGTGCCATTATTTCTTTCAGAGCATTCCTTGCTAACCTTGGGATATTGATTGTCGGCATGCTGTACTTCCACCACACGTTGCGGTTGCGGCAGAGCGTGCTTTTGGATGCCCTGGGGTTTGCTATTTTAACCAGCCTGCTGCCATTCATCAGCGCTGCCAATTTGAGCGCGGTTCATTTCGGGAATAACAGTATGGTCACCGGGGCTCTGGCCTTCTTTCTATCCTATGGCAGCTATTTCAGCCTGATGGAAATGAATGCTAGGTTTTCAACGGCACCAAGCATCAAATACAGACTTTCTGGCGTTCTCGTAATTGTTGGCATGCTCATCTTACTGGCAAGCCTCTACGTTTTTACATTCTCAGGGCTGGTGCCAGCCTGGGCATCAGCACTTGTCTTGGTGCTCTTTCTGATCATGCTCAACCCACAATTTGCACGCCGTAAAACTGCTCCGAATGCCCGATTTGTGCACGCGATATTTGCAAATTACCAACACGCATTGACCTTCGCGCTGGTAACATTCTTCCTGGCAACTCAAATTTTCAGTATCATAAGGTAAAACCATGACAAAACACGACTTTTTAGCTACCACCATTCATCTCTCCGCGCCGGAAGGCTGGGAAGATTACGAACTTTTGGATAGCGGCAAAGGCAAAGCCCTTGAACGCTTTGGCAAGCACATCCTCATCCGGCCTGAGCCGCAAGCGGTTTGGGATAAAACCCTAAAAACAGAAGCCTGGGATAAAGCCGATGCTGTGATGGTGGAAGAAAAAGCGGAGTATGGCGCATCCTGGCGGTTTCTCAAGCCGATCGAGAAATCCTGGGAGATGCGGTATAAGAACCTGCGCTTTCAGGCACAGCTGGCCAACTCCCGTCATATCGGGGTTTTCCCTGAGATGGCCAGCAACTGGGATTGGATGCAGAAACGAATTCGCAAGGCCGCCAAACCCTTCAAAGTGCTGAACCTGTTTGGATATTCGGGTCTGGCCACCTTGGCCTGTGCGGAAGCTGGCGCGGAGGTGACGCATGTGGATGCCTCAAAACATGCCATCACCTGGGCGAATCTCAATTACAAATTATCAGGCTTGGAAAGGCAGCCGGTGCGCTGGATTGCTGAAGACGCGCTGAAGTTTGCTGAGCGCGAAGTACGCCGGGGCAGCCAGTACCACGGTATTGTGCTTGACCCTCCCAAGTTTGGCAGAGGGGCGTCTGGTGAAGTGTGGGATTTCTTCAAAAAAATACCGGAACTGATGCGGGCTTGCCGCGGTTTGCTTGGCAGTGACGCGGATTTCATGGTAATAACGGCTTATGCCATCCGCGCTTCGGCAATGCTCACTGAGCAAGCTGTGGTTGAGGTGATGGGTGAAAGAGGGAAAACGGAAACAGGTGAATTGGTGACGGTAGATCAATCTGCCGGGCATGTGATTTCACACGCCATGTATACGCGCTGGTCGAAGGATTAAGCTGGGGGTTGCTGGGTTTCGATACTAGTATCACTGACAAGAACACGGTCAACACGCCGCCAATCCATGTCCACTACTTCAAAGCGCAGTTTATCCCAAGTGAAGGATTGGCC
>CAYVRH010000032.1:0-10506 GCA_964452955.1 uncultured Anaerolineaceae bacterium
ACTCATCCAAGCCCAGGATGCTGGCCAGGATTTGTTTACGCTCTGAAGGCTTCTTCATGGCAAAAGAATCGGCTTTGCCCTGCAGGAAGAAGGAAGCATTGATAAAGGTTTCGTAGTCCAGGCGCAGGGTCTTTTCGATTTTGGTATTGGTTTCTGAAGCGGTGCGTTCACTCAGCGTCTTCCAGGTTTCGGTGGCCGGGTTGAAAATGTAAAAATCGACCTGGCCGCCTTTGCCGCGGGTGATGGAACGGGCTACCCGATAGGTGCTTTGTTCGTACTGAAAATCCAGGACCACGCTGGCTTTGGAACAAGCACTGTTGATGATGGCTTCGTCGTTCTTGCGGGCTTTGCCGTACAGAGCGAAAGTGATTGCATCCAGCAGGGAACTTTTTCCCGCACCGTTTGACCCCGAAACGCAGGCCACTTCAAACTCGGTGAAATCGACCAGCTGTTTGTTGCGGTAGGAAGTGAAGCCTTCCAGGGTGAGCTTAATCGGAATCATCGTCTGCCCCTGCCATCGTACGGGCAAGTTTGCGCTGGGCTTCGCTCAAACCGCCGCCCTGGAGTTCCGCCCAGAATTTATCGTCGTATCGCCGCGAGCGGATGGGGATGGGCATTGGCACACCCCAACCCAGCATCAGCACTTCCTCCTTTGGCTGCAGCTTTGCCAGCATGCCACGTAAAGCCTGCCGGCCGGCCAAGCCGGAAAGCACTGCGTCGATATCACTTTCATCCCCCAGAGAACCGGAAATACGCGTGCCCAGCTGCGACATGACCTCATCGTAAATTTGGGAGGGACGCTGGTCAATGATCAGCAGGGTGACGTAGTACTTGCGCATTTCGCGGGCGATGGTGCTGAAAATGGTCTGGCTGGCCATCTCGCGATTGAGCAGTTTGTGCGCTTCTTCCACTGCCACCACCAGTGGACGGGGTTCAGGGTTTTTAGTGCTGTCACGGTGGTATTCGTTGGTCCAGTCTTCCCAGGTATCACGGATTTTGCGGGTGATCAGGTTGGTCACCAGTAAATAATCGAGTTCAGAATCGAATTTACCAAAAGAAAGGATGACATGCTTGCCAGCTTTGAGAGTCTCGATCATTTTTTGCAGAGCATTCTCCGCGGGTGTCTCCGCCAGATAGCTGCTGCGGAAAAGACGCTGCAGTTTGCTGTGCAGGGCTTCAGCGGCCATAGCATTGATTCCCGCTCTTTCAGCCCAATATGCCACACTGCCAGGGGCGGCCACTTTCTTACCTTCGTCGTTGATTTCCGTCAGCCCAACTCTGAAGCCCATAAAGGCCGCGAACCAAGCCTGCCCGAATTCACTGTACAAAGCGCTGAGGGTTTGTGCGCTGGTATCGCGCAGGTTCAGCGTTTGGGAGAGTAAGAGGATGTCTTCAGGTGTGATTTCTGCATATGGAATCTCAAGATTGAAATCGGCCTGTAGCTTGCCAAAACTAGTGCCCGCCCCCAAACCTACCAGGCGGACTGAAGAGAATTTGCCTTTGAGCCCCGGAACCGGTGCGCCAGTGTCGGAAGAGGTGCTATCCGGGCCATACTCGTTATGCATATCAAAAATCAGGGTGGCCGCGGTATTGGCGTGGATGAGGCCGGCCAGGATCATGCGTGTGAGGAAGGATTTGCCAGAGCCGGTGGTGCCAAAGATGCCCGAGGAGCGTTTGACGAACTTTTCGAGATCCAGGCAAATGGGGTGGCCTTGCTCGCGAGTTTCACCCACGCGGAACATGTTTTTGCCGTCTTCCTCGCCGAAGATATCGGTGATATCGGCACGATCGGCCAAGCGGACCGCCGCGTGGTGGGCGGGGATGGTCTTGACCGGCATGGGCTTGATTTTGTCCTTTTTGAGCTCTCGCCAGACCGGGTATTCTGGTGAGGTGAGGTCAGGGCCACGGTCCAGCATCAAGGCAGGCAGCATGACCAGGTTGGTATAGAGGGTCTCCTCACGCAAAAGTTGGGAAAGTTTGGGTGTGAAGCGGTGCTCCATCGATTCCGCCGCGAAGCGTTCGTCCGAGGCAGCCAGCTGCAAATCGGTCACCAAGCCATAAAAACGCCAGTGATCGCTATCAGTAACAACAAAGGCACCTTCCTGTACTTCGTGAGCGGGCACTTCCAGGCGCACCTGCAGGTTGGCTTCGAGGCCTCCGCCAGTGACATAGCCAATGGCTGGATTCTGGTTGGTTGAAGTGGGTGTTGGGTTGTCCATCAGGCCTCCAGTTCCCCAAGGGCGCCAAGCACCCTGGCCATGGTTTCATAATCGTCACGCAGGTAGACAATCAGGGCTTTGCAAGCTTTGGCATACCAGTCGTTTTCCGGGTCTACGGCCGCATGTGCTGCTTTTGCCTGAGCTAAATGGCTTACCAGCAGTTCTTCCAGGGGCTGATCCTGCACACGCAAGATGTGGCGCAGGTAGGCTGGGTTTTCGGTGAAATCGCAAAGTTCCTGCTCATCGCAAAGCCAAAGGGCATCCAGGCTAAAAGGCGGGCGCGGTGGCAGACGCTGAAAGAGCTTGCCCGCCTGGCAGTAACCGACGGTGAGCACAAAGATTTCAACCGGTAGGTTGCGGTTGAAGCGATTATCGGCCTCGTATTCGGCACTCAAGGTTCCGCGTGAGGCAATCTGACGCACCAGGCCATCATCCTGAATGGTGATATTGCTGATCAAGCCATAGGTTTCAGCCCCATCACGCAGTTTCACTTTGACCAGAGCCCCAAGGGCAGGGGCTTCCAGTTCATGCACCCGGCACCCTGCCACAAAGCTGCTGGCATCTGCCCTTAGCAGCTTGCCGATAGGGATTTTGAGATCATTTTGCATGGTTCCTCCGCCCAACCTGGTCTTTTCCGTGTTGTTTATTGGATATTTGGCCTATGTGCAGGCCTTCTTCTTCAAATTTTTGCATCAGCATGGCTTCCACGTCGGTGTATTCAGCAAAATTGATAATGGCTAGCTCGTGCGCGCGCAAGAGCAGATAGGGGTAAGGGTGGCCAGCAAGTACCTGCGTATCCGCGTAAACCACGGCATGCAGCAAATCCACCAGTCCCGGCTGGGCACTCACCCAGGCTGGGAATTCCACACGGGCAAGGTAGGGGTTACCTAGCTCGCCAATGTTTAGGAAGAAGAAGTGCACTACCAGCCTGGGGGCTTGTTTGTCGCGGGTTTTGCTGAAAGCTTCAAAGACCGCAGAACGCTCTCCGGGTTGGGTGAGCAAGCGCTTGAAAAGGCGCGCGTCACTGACGCCGCGTAAGCTGCGGTTCTTATCGTTGTAACGCAGCAATTCTTCGTCGCTCTGGACAAGGATGTCAAAGAGTCTGCCAAGCAGCTCTGAGCCTGGTTTGTCAATGTAGCCGACAGTAATGATGCCTTCCTCTTCCATAGCCTTGTGCAAAGCGAGTACTTCCTGCTGCAATTTGAGCTGCTCTTCCGGCTTGTCAAGGCGCTGGTAAATATCCAGAAGGCCGTCGGTCATGGTGAGAACGGGTTTGGCCTTCCCTCGGGAGAACTCTGCCAGGGCCTGCCGCTCAGCCAGGTCGCGCAACAAAGAAACCTGTTGTTCGCCGATCAGGAAGCCATCTTCGGTTAGGAGTTGGTCATAATCCAGGAGATTGCTTTGGATTTCAAAGCCCGGTTCTTTGCCGCTGCCCATCTCGGCCGAAATCAAACCCACATTGATGATGCAATATTCCAGCGCTTTGTGGCGGTTGGGGGCAATTTGCGAGCCATCTGCAGCGATCAATGTGTAGTGTTGGGGCGGTTGGGGTGCGGATTTATGGAAAAGCAGGGCTTCGTTTACTGGTTTGGCGCAGTAGAGATTTTTAGCCAGGAGGGCAGCTGTATCCAGGCGGGCCTTGATACTTTCGATGCCAGAGCTCTGTGTCTCCAACTGCTCCCAGAGGGTGGCTTCCACCTCGTCACGCTGATCTTCCCGATTTATTACTTTGCGGGTGTAATCCGCGAGGCTATCCTGCACTTGGGCATAGTTAATCGGCATGCGTAAATTATAACCAAAGCGATCCATTTAGCCGTCTAGGTCCCATTTATCTTGAGATTTCGCTGGTTTTTGCTGGATTGGAACAAATCTAACCGGAAAGGCGTCTTGAGATTATGCTCAAACTTAAGGAGAATAAAATGAACAAAAAATTGATTGTCCTCGTAATATCAACCCTTCTAATTGCTGCGTTAGCCCTCTCTGGATGCGCGCAGACCCCTGTCAAGGCTGAAACTACTGTAAGCCAAGCCACTACTCAGCAAGTAACTCCCATCCGCACTCTGTCAGTGACCGGGTCTGGCAAGGTAACCCTGGTGCCAGATATTGCTTACATCAATATTGGCGTGCATAGTGAAGCCATGGATGTAACTGCTGCCCTGCAACAGAACAACGATTTGGCAAAGCAAATCGCGGATGCCCTGGTCGCTTCTGGTGTGGACGCGAAAGACATTCAAACCGCCAACTTTAACATCTACCCGAAGACCAATTATGACCCTCAAACGGGAAATTCAACCCCAGCGGGCTTCTCGGTGGACAACACGGTCTACATCACGGTACGCAACTTAGCAAATCTGGGCGAATTGCTGGATACAGCCATCCGCGCGGGTGCCAACCAGATCTACGGCATCAGCTTTGATATCACTGATCGCGCAACAGCTCTTGTTCAAGCTCGTGACTTAGCCATCGCGGATGCCCAGAAGAAGGCTGTGGACGTAGCCAAAGTGAGCGGTGTTGAACTTGGTTTGGTGCAAGCGATTAACGTGAGCGACTCAAGCTATGTGCAACCCTACAACCTGTACTACGGCGGCATGGGCGGCGGAGGTGCGGAACCCAAGAGCATGGACTCATCAGTTCCTGTCTCAGCTGGTCAAATCGTGATCACCTTCAGTGCTGACCTGGTCTACGCCATCAACTAAGCAAGAAACCCGTTCCCCACGGGTACGCAAGACACTCTGGAATCCCCTAAGTTCCAGAGTGTTTTTTTATGTAGCAGATTCCAGCAGACAGGATGATAAAATTGGGAAGTAGAGGTAACGATGAACACTTCCGAGATTAACCCACTTGATTACCGTCAGAATGAATACCCGATCGAAACTCATTTTCTTTGTCGCTGGTCGCCAAGGGCGATGAACGGCGAGCCCGTTGATAAGGAAGTACTGATGTCGCTATTTGAGGCTGCCCGCTGGGCGCCTTCTTCGGGCAACATCCAAAACTGGCATTATTTTTACGCGCTCAAACCTAGCACGGATTTTGAGCTTTTTTATTCTTTCCTGGACGCGGGTAACCAGGAGTGGTGCCATCAAGCAGGCGCTTTGATCGTGGTGGTTGACCAGACCGTTTCCGCAACGGGCAGAACCATCGGAACACATGCCTTCAACGTTGGGCTATCGGTTGAAAATTTGTTGCTGCAGGGCTGCGCGATGGGGCTGCTGGTGCATCCCATGGCTGGTTTCAATGCGGAAGTAGCAAAAACTCAATTGAACCTGCCGGAGACTTGGCAGCCTGCAGTGATGATTGCCGTAGGGCACTTTGGAGAAATTGACGAGCTTCCTGAGAGGCAAAAAACCAGAGAGTTCCCATCCGGGCGCAAACCGCTCGTAGAAATCGTCCACGAAGGCCCCCTGACCCCAGGAGATTGAAAGGTAGACTCTCATGCCCATCCATCCGCTTGCTGGAAAACCAGCTCCTCTTGAAACGCTCACCAATATTCCCCGCCTGGTCTCAGATTATTATTTAATACATCCAGACTCGGAGAATCCTTTGCAAGCAGTGGCCTTTGGTACTTCAGGGCACCGAGGAACTTCAATCAAGGGTAGTTTTAATGAAGACCACGTGTTGGCAATCTGTCAGGCCATTCATGAATACCGCAGCTCGCAGGGCATCACTGGTCCGTTGATTATGGGCATGGACACGCACGCGCTTTCAGAGCCTGCGCACGCCACTGCTATTGAGGTCTTTGCCGCTAACGGTATGCAGGTGATCATCCACCAAGGCTTGAAGTACACACCCACACCGGTGGTTTCGCACGCCATTTTGAACTATAACGCCAATCGCAGCAATGGACTGGCTGATGGTGTAGTGATTTCCCCGTCACACAACCCGCCTGAGGATGGTGGTTTCAAGTACGACCCTACCAACGGTGGGCCGGCAGATACTACCACTACCAAGTGGATCCAGGCCCGCGCCAATGAGATCATTGCGGATGGGCTGAGAGCCGTCAAGCGCATGCCGTACAAGCAGGCCCTTGTCTCCGAGTTTATCCACCAAGTGGACCTGACCTCGCCCTATGTACAAGATCTGGCGAACGTGGTGGACATGCAGGCGATTGCCGGTTCAGGTATCAGAATCGGGGTGGACCCGTTGGGCGGTTCAGGGCTTTATTATTGGGAGCCCATCGCCGAAACTTATGGGCTGAACCTTGAGGTGGTCAATAAGCGCCTTGACCAGTCTTTTGCCTTCATGCCCCTGGATTGGGACGGGAAGATCCGCATGGATTGCTCAAGCCCTTACGCCATGGCTAATCTTGTTGCCCTAAAGGACAAATACGATATTGCCTTTGGCAACGATGCTGATTACGACCGCCACGGCATCGTAACGCCCAGTGTTGGTTTGGTTCCTCCGAACCATTACCTGGCGGTGGCCATCTGGTACCTCTATCAGCACCGGCCGGAATGGTCGCCTGATGCCAAGGTTGGCAAGACCATGGTCTCATCTTACTTTATTAATCGAGTAACTGAACTGATTAATCGTGAACTATATGAAGTGCCGGTCGGTTTCAAATGGTTTGTGCCAGGCTTGTTGGACGGGTCGTTGGGCTTTGGCGGTGAAGAAAGCGCCGGGGCTTCCTTCCTGCGCAAGAATGGCGGCACCTGGACGACCGATAAGGACGGTATTATTTTGGATCTACTGGCAGCCGAGATTTTGGCGGTAACCGGCAAGGAACCAGGGCAGCATTATGCCCGCCTGGAAGCACAACTTGGCCAAACCTGGTATGCTCGGGTGGACGCGCCCACTGGCCCCAAGGAAAAAGCAATTCTGGGCAATATGGACCCGAAGCTGGTGAAGGCAGATGCCTTGGCCGGTGATACGATTACCGGTAAGGCAACCACAGCGCCTGGCAATTGCGCGGCTTTTGGCGGCTTGAAGGTGAGCACGGGCTATGGCTGGTTCGCGGCGCGGCCTTCCGGCACGGAGAATGTTTACAAGATTTACGCAGAATCTTTGCGTTCTCAAGAGCACCTGGAACAGATCCAGACTGAGGCCCGCCTAATTGTGGATGAGGCCTTAAGAGGATAATTACAGAACTGTACAATACAGGAAGCCAACTGAGCGATTGTCAGTTGGCTTTTTTCAATTGCCTGGAGAGGTAGATTCAGACTATGCACTCACTTAAAATAGTGGCAGAGAATTGGATTCGGATTGAGAAGGAGTGAGGCTCGCTTTTTCCGAAAATTTTTTCCAGCTTTTTCCCCCAATCCTGAAAAAAAAAATTAAATAAATTGTTAACCTAAAAATTCGCATTTCCCTATTGACAGAGAAGACATAGGATATATAATTTTGTGTATTATGTCGCCTAAGACGACATAATCGTTTGAATAGTTATATTGGCAAGAAAAACATATCTATAGCAGTTAGCAATAGGTAGGAGATAGGTAAGATGTCAAAAAATACTTCACATCAACCTGAAAACGGCCATGACTCTTTCCCTGCGCGAATCAATGACAACCTGACCAATATTTATTTCTATTTGCACTACGAAAATCAAGGCAATATCTCGCATAAATCCATTCGTTTGTTGCAGCTATTGGAAAAACGCGAAGAAGTAACCGTTGGTGACGTAGCGGGATTTTTGCGCATCAGCCCCAACACCGCTTCTGAAAATGTTAAGCGGTTGGTCAAGGGCGGCTTTGTCAAGAAGGAAAACAGCCAGGAAGATGAAAGAAAGGTAATCCTTCATCTCACTAAAACTGGAAAAGCCACCGTCCTCATCAACACTTATTACGATGAAGAGAAGTTGACCCAAATCTCAGAATGTCTTGCCGAAGACGAGAAACAAAAAATCACCGAAGGCTTCAGCTTGTTGAGAGAGGCCTGCGAACGACTTTTTAAAAACACCAAAGAACTGCCTTAGGAGTGTGCTTTGATTAAATATACGCTCAATCGAATTGGTATTAGCCTGTTGACCATATTTGTACTGATTACGGTGGTCTTCTTTCTGATGAAAGTACTGCCCGGAGGCCCCTTTGACACTGACCGCGTGAGAGACCCCAAGGTCATGGAAATTATCCTAAAAAATTACAACCTGGATAAACCCACTTACATTCAGTACTTGCTCTACATGCAAAACCTGGTTAAAGGCGACCTTGGCACTTCCTTCAAGAAAACCGGCACCCCCGTATCAAGCCTTATCGTCAGCCTGGCCCCGGTGACAATGCGTCTGGGAGGTGTTGCGCTGCTCTTTTCGGTGGTTATGGGTTTATCGCTCGGGATTATCGCAGCCCTGACACGCAGTGAATGGGTCCGCGCTTCGATCGTAGGCTTAGCAACGATGGGCATCAGCATCCCTGGCTTTCTTATGGCAATCTTCCTCATTTATACCTTCGCAGTAAATCTGCGTTTGTTTCCGGTGATCGGGCTCAGCACCTGGAGGCATTATGTAATGCCAAGCATCGCACTAAGTTTTTACCCGGTAGCCTTCATTTCACGTATGACTCGTTCTGTACTGACTGAAGTTCTCAAACAGGATTACATCGTCATGGCCAAATCGAAAGGGCTTTCGAAACTCTCGATCGTCCTTCGGCACGCTCTAAAGAATGTTCTCATCCCCATTGTGACCTATCTGGGACCATTAATCGCTGGTTTGATGACAGGCAGCTTCGTCATCGAGAACCTCTTTGCCATCCCTGGCATCGGACGCGAACTGGTGGCGGCAATTCAAGGCAGAGATTACCCGGTAATCATAGGGTTGACCATCTTCATCGGCGCATTCATCGTTGTCATGAATCTTTTGGCAGACCTGGCCCTGGGTTTGGTAGACCCAAGGATCAAAGTGAACTCGTAATAGCAGTGGACGGACTCTAGCTGAGCATAGAAAACAGACAAGATTTTGGTGCAAGAAAGCAGATTGTGCCTGGAGAGCAAAATGGAAAATCAAGTCAATCAAAAACTACCCTTCCCATTGTCGGATCAATTGTTTGAGAAATTGCCAGACAGTGAGAAAAACTCCGAGTTTATCGCCCAGGAAAGCAAAACCTATGTTCAGGATGCCTGGGTAAGATTTAAGAAAAACAAAGTGGCCATGGCTAGCCTGATTTTCATGATCATCATCATCGTGTTGGCAATTTTTGGCCCGATTGTCTCACCCTTTCCATATGACAAACAGAATCTTGCCAACCGAAATGCCCTGCCAGCCTGGCCGCACATTTTTGGGACGGATAATTTCGGCAGGGATATTTTCTCGCGGGTAATGTACGGCGCGCGCATCAGCCTGACAGTTGGTTTTGTGGCGGCAAGTATCAACCTGATCATTGGCATTATTTATGGAGGCATATCAGGTTACCTGGGCGGCAAAGTTGACATTGTGATGATGCGGGTGGTAGACATCCTCTATTCGATCCCTTCAATGCTTTACGTTATCCTGATTATGCTGATTTTTGGTTCCAACCTCTACTCCGTTATTATCGGCATTTGTATCGCTTCCTGGGTGGGTATGGCGAGAATCGTGCGCAGCCAGGTACTTTCACTCAAGGAACAGGAATTTGCCCTGGCAGCGTTTGTAATCGGTGCCAGCAAGGCGCGCATCCTGGCCAAGCATCTTGTCTTAAATTCAATCAACGCCATCATCGTAACGATGACTTTCATGATCCCCAGCGCTATCTTTACAGAGGCTTATCTTAGTTTTCTGGGCATTGGTATTTCGGCTCCAAAGGCAAGTTGGGGAACCATGGCACAGGAAGCCAAAATTCTCATCGACAAGTACCCTGTTCAGGTCATCTGGCCAATTGGCGCGATTTGTTTGACCATGTTTGCTCTCAACTTCATCGGCGATAGCCTGAGTGACGCCCTGGACCCCAAAAAGAAGTAATGGAACTGAGATCATGAAATTACTCGAAATTAAGAATCTACGAACAGAATTCAAAACCCAGGGCGGGATTGTTCAAGCCGTACGGGGTGTGAACCTGCACATTGACAAAGGTGAATTTGTCGGCGTTGTGGGTGAATCAGGTTCCGGCAAGAGCGTTACCATGCTTTCCGTCATGGGCCTTCTAGCTGAGAATGGCCGCGTGACTGAGGGAGAGATTATTTTTGATGGCAAGGACATTTCTCCTTTACAGTTCACCAAAAACGGGGGCGCCAAAGCTTACGAACAGATGATGCAAAAAATTCGGTCCAAGGAAATTGGAATGGTTTTCCAGGATCCGATGACCTTCTTAAACCCGGTGCTCAGGGTGGACACCCAGTTGATTGAATCCTTGGTCCTGCATGAGCACTTGACCCACCGGCAAGC
>CAYVRH010000033.1:0-10247 GCA_964452955.1 uncultured Anaerolineaceae bacterium
ATTGAGAACGGCAAGGTGGTTTGCCCGGTTACGGAAACCATGATTTCGAGCAATATCGCCAGGATGCTGCTGAACATCGATGCGCTAAGTGAAATCCGCCAGAACCAGGGCTCGTACATCATGCCCTGGGCAAAGGTGAGTGGCGTGACAATTTCGGGCAAGTAAGAGGTTTGGATTTGC
Organism: uncultured Anaerolineaceae bacterium; assembly: GCA_964452955.1. Classification (GTDB taxonomy): domain Bacteria; phylum Chloroflexota; class Anaerolineae; order Anaerolineales; family Anaerolineaceae; genus Mesolinea. Next base: position 181 of record CAYVRH010000033.1, read on the forward strand.
CTTCAGTAAGCTCTTTAAATATGATTAGGCCAGGAGGCTGCGATGAGAAAATTTGATGCAATTGTGATTGGTGGGGGCCCGGGTGGCTATGTTTGCGCTATTAAGATTGCCCAAGGAGGAAAGAAAGTAGCCTTGGTGGAGCGTGAGTATTTGGGGGGCATCTGCCTGAATGTGGGCTGCATCCCCAGCAAAGCCTTGCTACGCAACGCTGACCTGGTTTACACCATGCGGGAACATGCCGATGAATACGGCATCTCGTTTGATAATCTCGTAGCGAGTTACGGGGCAGCCTACAAGCGCAGCCGCCAGATCAGCCAGCGCCAGACAAAGGGCGTAAGCTTCTTGATGAAGAAAAATGGCATTGAAGTCTTTTTTGGTAAGGCTTCCTTCAGCAGCCCCCACACATTGGATGTTCAGTTGACGGACGGTGGCGTTGAGGAACTGGAAGCGGATGACATCGTGATTGCCAGCGGTTCGAGGGCTACAGTCATTCCAGGCTGGGAACCAGACGGCGAGAAGATATTTGACTTCAAACAGGCCATCCTGGCAGAGAGCCTGCCAGAATCGGCCGTGATAATAGGCGGTGGGGCTATCGGCGTGGAATTTGCCATGATCTGGTCCAGTTACGGAGTAAAAGTAGATATCGTAGAGATGCTGCCGCACATTTTGCCCAACGAGGATGAAGAAGCCGCCAACGAGCTGGCAAAGGCCTTCAAAAAGCGTGGGGTCAAGGTGCATGCTGGCACCAAAGTGAAAAGTGTTGTGAAGACTGAAAACGGCACCCAGGTGGTACTGGAAAATGCCGAAGGCGAGGAGACCCTGGAAGCCAAAGTGACCCTGGTGGCGATTGGCTTCAAGCCGAACACGCCAGAACTTGCACTGGAAAAAGCAGGCGTGGAAGTGGACAAACGCGGCTATGTGGTCATCGATTCTGCCATGCGCTCAACCGCACCCGGAGTTTGGGCTATTGGGGATGTGACTGGTAAGCTTTTACTAGCCCATACCGCCTCAGCGATGGCAAAACTCTGCGCCAAAGCCATCCTGGGCGGAGAGACTGAAGCCATAGATTACCGCATGATCCCCCGGGCAGTCTATTCCAACCCGCAGGTGGCTTCTTTTGGATACACAGAAGCCCAGGCCAGCGAAGCCGGTTTTGAGCTGAAGGTTGCCAAGTTTCCCTTCCAGGCAAATGGCAAGGCGCTGGGTCTGAATGAGTACAGCGGTTATGTAAAGTTGATCGCTGACGCAAAAACTAAAAAGATATTAGGTGCTTCAATCGTTGGACCTGATGCTTCCGAACTGCTGCCTGAGCTAACGCTGGCAGCCAGGCACGGGCTGGACTTTGATGCAATTGCCGAGAATATTCATGCCCACCCAACTTTAGGTGAAGCCGTAATGGAAGCAGCGGAAGGCGTTTTTGGCAAGCCCGTTCACCTCTAGCTTTGAATGAAAAGCCTGAAACAGCCCTGGATTTCCAGGGCTGTTTTTTGAGGATTTGGCAATAATCTCAATCAAAAAGACCTATCGGTCAAGTTTCCGACGGCTGTTTGGTTATTTCAGCGTGCTATACTTAAAGAACTTTTAGCCGATTATTTCAGGCTCAATTTAATCGAAATATGCTGCTGCTCACGACGAATGACCTCCTCGCTTTGATGATTGTGCTGACCTCAGCAGCGTGCCTCGTGCTTGTGTTCTGGCTTTCCCGAAATACCAAAAAAGGAAAGTTGCATCTGCCTGACACGGTGGAAGCAGTGGATTCACTGCTGCAAGTTTCCGCTGAAGAAGGCAAACCAGTACTGCTTAATTTGGGGGTTGGGTTCGCACCTAACCCTGAAATAGCTGGATTGTTGGGCCTGGGCCAGCAGCGCATGATTGTGCGCCGCTCGTTGAATGCAGATCATCCCAATTTTGTGGATAGCAGCGATGGGCTTCTGGCACTAGTCAGTCAACAAGTAAGCCGTGGTCTTTACCGCGATGCCCTGATGCCGGAGTATTTCGATACGGAGCAAGCTGGTTTACAGGCGTTAGGTCCCATGGCAAACCTGGCTGGTCTTTTGAGCACAATCCCTGAAACGAAACCTTCAGGTTTGCTGCTTTATGGCAACTTTACACCTGAACACCTTTTAGCCCTGGATCAATCAAGGCATTTCAGCCGGTTGCGCGTGGTGGGCGCGAGCGCCCCCACAGGCCAGGCAGGTCTTTGGCTGCATGCAGATTACTCAGCCCTGGGTGAAGATAGCTTTGGGCCAGTCTCTGCCACGAAGCCTGGAAAAAGCGCTTTGGCAGGTCTGGAGGCCACTGACATCCTCAGAATTGTTATCAGCATTGGGCTTTTAGCAGCTGCCATCCTGAAAGTGATGGGTGAGTTCTGATGCGGCGCGGGATATTAGTAGCCATTACAGCTATCAGCGCGGTTTTCGTATTGGCAGCATTGTTCCTTCAGGGGCAGATTGGCAGCTATTTGCCTTATGTACTTGATTTGGTCATCCTATTGCTGGCGGTCAGCGTTCTTGTGGCACTGGCTTACCTACTTATCCGGCAGATTAAGAAGATACGGCAGAACCCGACCAAGTCAGCCCCGAACTTTGTTTTGGTGCTTGCTTTCCTGGTGACGTTGGTGGCCGGCCTGGTTTTTGGGGTTGATAACCCTGTTTACAACCGTTGGGTGGCAGCCATTCAGAGGCCATTGCAGGCAAGCTTGCTGGGGCTGTCTGCCCTGGTAATGGCCAGCGGCGCCTTGAAATTATTCCAACGCAAGGGACTGGATGCCTTAAGCATTTCTTTCAGCCTGAGCGCGGTCTTTTTTCTGTTGCTGGGTATGAATATTTCTCGACTGGTCATCAACCCGCAATTGGACGCGGCTTTGATGACGCTCAGCCAATTACCAATAATCGGTGCCCGAGGTTTGTTAATTGGTATTTCATTGGGGGCATTACTAATTGCCCTGCGAATTGTTTTGGGGATTGAGAGGCCATTCGATGAGCGCTGAAGATTACATCATTTGCCCGCACTGTGGAAAAGAGAACCTGATCCAGGCCAGCCGCTGCATTCACTGCAAGGAGCATCTGGACGTCATCCCGACATCCGCCGCAGAAATGGCTGCGAACGAAGAAGACATCACCGAGATGTTGAGCGCCATGGACGAGGAAGAATATTCATCTGAAGCGTCAGCCCCGATGGATAACCCCGGGAGCCTGATGCCTGAGAGCAGCAAGCCTCAAAGCGCAAAAAATGACGAAAGTAGCGAAGAAGAAGTACCTGGTTGGTTGGCTCATGTGCGCCAACGGGCTCAAACTGAAGGCGATGCCCAGGGGCTTTACAACCGGAACAGCACACCATCTGCAGGGCAAAAAACCCCGAACCGTGAGAGCCTTGACCAACCCTTCAATTCCTGGGTTGGGCGCGTTCACGCGGATCAAGCAAGTGGTGAAGCCCCGAAGGTGGAAGCGCAGGATGCCAAGGCTGATGAAATGCCAGTCTGGTTGAAGCGGGTGCGCGATTTGCAGCTACAGCCAGATGAAAACGCGGTTCAGAAACCAACCGGAGTGGAAGCCTGGAAGCAGGAATGGTCGGAAGAAGATCTTGAACGCCTGAAAAATGGAGAATTTGACGAAAAACCCATGCTCCAGCCCAGCCTTCTGGACCAAGCCAAAATTGCTACAGTCACAGAGCCAGCGGAAGAACTTGAAAATGAAGCGGTGGCCGAGGGCCAGCCTTTGGCAGATATAGAAGCCGCCGAAAGTCAGGCTGTTGCGCCAGTTGGTGAAGGTGAATTAGCTGGCTCTTCCGCGGACATACAGGATGAAGCTAGCGAAGAAAATGCACAAGCGAACGCGATTGAACCCGAGGAAGACCAGGTGGAAATCCTGAAAGAAGTTGTAGCTGCTGAGTCAACGCCGCAGTTCAAGAAAGCCGCAGAGAAACCGAAGAAAACGGATGTCTGGCGCTGGATCGGGATCATTTTCCTGCTGGCCATACTGCTGGCTTTCTACTTTCTCTTTCTGAACCGCCCAGCCCCCGCGCCTTTAGGCAGCGCTGCTGGAACGGCGTTTTGGAACCGTATGGACGCGCTTCAAAATACGAGCAAAGTGCTGATCATTCTTGACTATCAGGCGGGTACGGCTGATGAGATGCAAGCCAACCTGGAGCCGGTAATGGCCCATCTGAAGGCAAAAAGTGCTCAGCTAAGCCTGGTCGCACTATGGCCGGATGGGCTTTGGTTAGGCAGGGAATTACTAGATGAAGCCGTATTGCCGCTGGAACCAGCCGTGGAATTTCTACCTGGCGGCAGCCTGGCAATGCTGGGCAGCGCTGCTGGCCTGACCAGGGTAGGCGCTTCATCTGAAACGCAGACGAATCTCATTGGCAGCAACCTGGCACTGAGAGAGACAGACCTGATCCTCTATGCCACAGACAACCCTGATTCTGCCAGAACCTGGATCGAACAAGTGGGGTCATCCCTGCTACCGGAACAAAGCCTGATGGTGAGCACGCAAGCCTCCCAGGTGATGCTGCAACCGTATTACGATTCCAGCCAGATAGCCGGTTTAAGCGTGTCACCTTACCGAGCGGATGGCAGTCTGGCTGAAGGTGATCCAAGACCTGCTGCCACACCCGCCTTTGAGGCTGGGATGGGCGTTATGGCTGGATTTCTGGCTTTAAGCTTTTTTGGTAAATTATTGAAAAAGGACAAAAACAAACCCGATGAGGATGGCAAGGTTTGATCAATTTTGATTTAATCGCGGGCGTTTTGGGGTTGTTGCTGACCGTGATGGTTTTTTCTTACTTTGCGGGAGATAAGATCCTCTTCCGCCTGGCCATGCACCTATTGATTGGTGTTGGCGCAGGGTATACCGCCGCGCTACTTATCCAATTAGTCCTGATTCCATACCTGGTGCGGCCTCTGCTTTCCGGCAGTGGGGAAGTATTCTACCTCAGCCTGGTGGTCTGCGTGTTTATCCTTTTATTGCTCACGACCTTCTTTAGCCGTTTCAACCACTTAGCACGTCTACCCCTGGCTTTACTGATCGGTGTGATTGCCGCGGTGAGTGTTTTTGGATTGGCACGAGGAACCCTTGCGCCCCAGATGCTGGCCATCATCAACCGCTTTAGCCCCGAATTGCTCTATGAGGGCAATCTGCCGGATTGGATGGGGCTGGTCAAGGCTTCCACCATCCTCTTGGGTGTAATCGCGGTGCTACTGTATTTTGACCATCATGTTGGCTGGCCGTTGGGAAAGGCCAGTACCGCGACTCTCTCAGAAAATGCTTCCGGTATTGGGCAAATATTCATTGGCATTAGCTTCGGGGCGATATTTGCTGGCGTTTATGCCACGGCCTTGCTCGCTTTGATTGGCCGTATGGATTGGGTCCATCATCTTCTAACAGGGTGGCTGGGTCATTAATGCAAAACTACGTTGGAATTGAAATCGCGGCATCTGAGATTCGTGCCTGGCTTTTTGATGATCGGCCTGGCAGTTTTGAGCTGAGAGCCTATGCTACAGAAAATTTTGATGCCGCTGAACGCCTGGCTGATGCTACTGTGCGTGCCATCGAACAGGTGAAGCCAGGTGGTAACCCTGTGACGGCATATGGCTTAGCTTTGTCGGCGGGAAAACCCATCCGCACTGTCTTAATCGGTGCCTCAAGTGTCCATTCCCTAGAAGCTGCCCGAGCTTTGGCTGCACCGTTTTATACCCGCATTGAAGATGAATTGGACCTGCAGGACGGTCTGAGCGTTATCGAACAATTGGAACGCTTACTAAGGATAGACGCGGATTTGTTCGTAGTTGCCGGCGGTTTTGAGGAGGGCAGCAGCAAGCCCGTGCTGGCAGCGATCGACAACCTGGGCGTGATGCTCAAGGCTCACAACCGGTCGGTACCCCCCCAGATTGTTTATGTGGGCAATTCCCTCTTGATTCCGGAAATCCAGAAGAAGTTCAGCCAGGAACAAAATTTCCACCTGGGAGGTAATATCGCGCCAGGTCTGGGGCAAATGGATCTCGGGGCGGGTATGGAAGCTATGCTGGCCGCGTACAGACGCATCCGCCGGGCTGAATTTTCTGAACTGCAAGCACTTGAAGCGGAATTAGGCATCCAATGCATTCCAAGCTTGCTGGCTCAAAGGCGCATGGTCAGTTTTCTGGGGAGGATTAATTCAAGCCAGAAACCAGTTTTGCTGCTCAGCGTGGAGCCCGACCTGATGAGCGCCCTGGTTGGCCAGGGTGCTGAAGCACCAGTGGTACTGCCAGAAGCCTGGGATTACTCTGCTACTGCTCAGGATGAACCGGAACGTTTTAACACGCAATTACTGGATAAAGACGCCAACCTGGTTTATCTGCTGAATAAGCAGGCGCATAAAAGCTTTGTACCTCTCACTGTAGAGGATCAAGTGATTGAACAAAGTTGGTTTCGCGTGGCGCTTGGCAAATGCTGCCAGGCCTGGCGGAGGCGGGGTTATTTCGGTGAGAGCTTTGTGCCAGAACCAGTCGTTCTGACTGGCAGTTCTCTGGCAATTTTCGGCAAGGACCCGCAGTTGCTGCTGGCGGTTATGGATGGGCTAGAACTGCAAGGTATAACAACTTACGTACTGGATGAAAACGGGGTTATCACGGCATTGGGGGCTCTGGCCGCGCAAAACGCCCAGGTGGCAGCACAGGTAGTCGATTCAGGCCTCTTCCGCAACCTGGGAACGGTAGTTACTGTGACAGGTCCACAGAAGGCTGGGCAAGCTATGTTGGATCTTGAGGTGAAACACAAATTTGGCGCTCAAATTGAGAGCTTCAGCATCCTGAAGTCAGAGTTGCGCCATTTGGATGTAGAGGCCAATTCCGACCAGAATATCCTTCTGAAGCCTAAAGAAGAAAGCGACCTGGGGTTGGGAGGGCCGGGTATTGGGGGTACATTGAAGCACATCAAACTGAAAACCGGCCTCATTGTCGATGCCCGCGGCCGACCATTGGAAATGCCAAGAGATAACCGTGCCAGGGCGGCCGTGATGGCTAATTGGCTTTCGGAGCTTGGTGGCTGATGGACACGCTATTGCTTTCCCGCGATTATCCTGTAGAGCTTGAGGTTTCACTGCCCTGCAAAGGCAAAGTGTTGGTGCGCACTGGTCAACACGTAAAAGCAGGCGACCCCATTGCCGAAGCTAGTTTTCCGGATCACTACCAATTCTTCGACTTGATCCAGGAGTTTGGTATCAAGGCGGAAGAAACCGCCGAAGCCTTGCAGCGTAAGGAAGGTGAAGCCCTCAATGAAGGCGACGTGATCGCGCGGAAAAAAGGCTTCATTTCGCGGTATTTGTGGGCATCAGATAGCGGCGCGCTAATCCTGGCGCGGGATGGCCGGCTGACCATGGCCTATGGGGAAAAGAAACTGGTTGCGAAGGCGCCATACGATGGCACGATCAGTCAGATTTTGACTGGTAAAGGAGCAATGCTGGCCAACCAATCCATGGTGGTGCAGGGAGAACTGCTATTTGGAAAACGCAGTTCAGGGCCATTGGTGAGGCTTGAACCTGAAGAATTGGCCAAACAACCCCGCAGATTGGATAAAGACTTGAAAGGCACCGTGCTTTGGCTGGACGGGCAGGTAAATGCCAAGCTATGGGAACGGCTAAAGGGATTGGAACTGGCTGCGCTGGTTTTGGCTTCCGCCATACCTGAATTGCCATTTATGACGGATAAAGTACCATATACAGTACTGTTGATGATGGGCGCGGGGGAGATAAGCCTCGATGCGCTTAGCCGTGGCTTGCTGATGGATATGCTGGGTATGATCGTCATCATTGAGCCAAAAGCGCGTTCAGGGAACGCGGAACGACCGGCTCTGTTCCGGGTCTGGGATCAGGAAAGTCATCCGCTTTCAAGTAAATCAATTCCACGCTTGGAACCTGGGGCACAGGTGCGCCTGTTGGGCAAACCCTACCAGGGTCTGCTTGCCAGGGTTGAGGAAATATCAGCCAGCCCTGAAAGCTTTGCCAGCGGTGTTTTGGCACAGGCAGCTTTAGTTCGCGTAGATGAAGATACGCTGCTGCGCCTGCCAGCTAAAAATCTTGAGCTAATTCTGAGCTAATTACCTACGGGCTCCAGGAAGTCTGCCAGAGTCCAGCCAATTTCACCATCCTCCAGCTGAACCTTAGCCCAATTGTAATCATCCGCTGTGACAGTTTCATTCATCAGGAATAATTCACTACCGTAGGATAAGTAAGTAACAAAGGCCGAACTGAGGTTGGGTTCAGTTCTCACATACATACCATCGAAGGCGGCAACGTAGACTTTTACAGGTGAAGGTGTGGGCGTAACGGTCGGTTCTGGCGTTTGGGTTGGAGTAGGCGACAAGGTGGGGGTATTGCTGGGCACAATAGTGAAGACGACCTCAGTTGGCCGGTTGATGATAATTGGAGCGCTGGTGGGAGTACTGGGCGTGATCGCAATCGGTGTAGGCACTTCAGGATTTACAGCCGGGTTTTCAATCTGTTGATTGGTATGCTGGATTGAGAGGACGAAAAGCGCGATAAGGCCGAAAGTTACCAACAGAAAACTGCCCCAGCCGCTGGCTTTTCGGGGAGGCAAATGTGAGAACCAGAAAGCCATGCAGAGAGCATAAAGTGCCAATAAAATACGGATGCCGGGTAAGAGAAAATCGAGCATCTCAAAACCATTGGCCTGATGGCGCCAGCCAATCAAAGCCAAGGGCAGCAGAGTCAGGGCGGTTAGCAAAGCAGAGCTGAGCCGGCGGCCTTCAGATTGATGAATCTGGAAAAGACCGGTAAGGGCAGCCGCGGTTACTGAACCAACCCAATATACCCAATGATTCTCGATGAGAAAAGGTAGGGGCAGCGATTCAGGCGTCGCGCGGGTGAGAAGGGCTGCAAAACGACCGCTAAAGTAATAGAGCAGCGCGGTGATGAGAAGGTGCAAAAGCATTAGGGATACGGACTTGAGGGAAGGCTTGGCCGCGTGTACAGCCACACCAGTGAAAGGTAGAGCCAGGGGGGCAATGAGCGCCGCCACCATGGCCAGAAAGTATGAGTTAAAAATCAAAGCAAGCACAATTGCTACCAGGCTGACCGAAACAAGCAGGTAGTAAGTGGGTTTGATTTGATTCTGCTCGGCAAGCAGATTGGTGAAAAAATTGAGCTCCTCAGGGCTGGCGTCCTGCAAAACGAGGCTCATTTTGCGTGGGGGTAGTTTCTCAAAATTCACACCCCGGTTTGGTTCTGGATTGCTGGCAGGCTCAGTCATGGCTCATCCTTCGATATTTTTATCAGAACGGTGCAAATTATATACCATTTGAAAATGGAGGTTCTGGCATGAGGTAAAATTGGCGCATGAAATCTGCCCGTTACCTCATTATGATACTTCTCTCTGTTGGCCTGCTGCTAAACGCCTGCCAGGGAACCACAGAAGTTCCAGACCCAGCAAGGGCTGTCGCGCAGACCATGGCAGCTGCGCAGGGTACTTTTGCAGCACCTGAAGTTTCAGTTTCGATAGAAACAGCCGTTGCCCTAACCGTTCAGGCTTCCTCCGGGCAGCCCACCCAAGCAGCAAGCACGCAAACGCCAGACGCATCAGCCACTACAATGACGGCCCCGGTAATTACAGATGACCGTGAGCATGTGTTGGTTTGGGCGCCTGACGGGTCAAACACATTACTCGATCAGCTTAAGCCTGTAGCAGACCTGCATGGGCTGAGCACAATCATCAGCGCTAATCTGACCCCGGAAGCCATCAACGCGAAAACCAGGTTGGTGGTAAGCTCCGCGCCCGCGGACGCGGTTTTGGAGATGGCGGCCTCGGCTCCCTTAACCCTATTCATGGCTGTGGATACCGAGATTGTTGACCCACCAGCCAATGTGTATAACTTCAAGACACAGTGGCCCGGTAAAGCCTCTACCCATGCCCAGAATGCTTTTGTGGCAGGTTACATTTTTGGTTTGATTACACCCGACTACCGCGCGGGTGTGATTAGCCAGAGCGGCACGGCAGAGGGCAGCCAAACGCAGGGTGGCTTTCAGGTAGGCGAGCAATTTTATTGCGGTCTTTGCAATAGCCGCAACGCACC
>CAYVRH010000034.1:0-9788 GCA_964452955.1 uncultured Anaerolineaceae bacterium
CGCGAAGCAGTGTCATTACCATCGTAAGGAAACAGACTGCCAGGGTCCTCTGCGGTGCAGACATTAATACCTTGTGGGGTCGCGGTTGGGGTCGGCTGTGGGGTGGCGCTAGCTTGCGGCGGCAATGGCGTTGCGGTGGAGGGCACCGTCGTTGCTGGTGTCGTTGGATTGCAGGCAGCCAAAAATAAAGCGAATATGAGCAAACTGATTGTCAACCGACGGACAAAAGGCATATTTTTCAAATTATTCCTCATCATAAAACAGTGAGACATCCTCAGCCAGGCTGTGTTTATCGCCAAATCGCAGGCGCAGGTAAGAATCGTAGCGTGATTGGGCTATCTGGCCAGCTTCCACTGCCTTGCGAACGGCGCATCCAGGTTCGTGGCTGTGAGTGCAGTCATTGAACTGGCAAGCCGAAACCAGCGGGGCGATTTCCCGGAAGTAAGCATCCAACTCCTCTTCGCTGATATCCCACAGCGCCAATGTGCGCATACCGGGGGTATCAGCCAACCATCCACCGCCTTCAAGGGGGTACAGTTGGCGCACCTGGGTGGTATGCTTTCCTTTTCCCTGGGCGCCTGCGCCTACTTCTCCAACCAGCAAATGCAAGTCCGGCAGGATCTTTTGCAGCAGAGAGGTCTTTCCGACCCCGGAAGGGCCGGCAAAACTTGAAATTTTCCCTGGGAGAAATGTTCTCAGCTTTTCGATGCCCTCATTGGATTTTGAAGATGTGTAGATGACTGGATATGCAAGTTTTTCGTAGATTCCAAACACCGACTCCGCGGAACTCTGCGTGGCCAGATCAAGTTTGGTGACCACTATCACGGCAGGAATGTGCGCGCGTTCCGCGACCACCAGAAAGCGGTCCAGCATCCGTAAATGCGGTTCAGGTTGCATACAGGCAAAAACGATCAAAATCTGATCGGCATTCGCCAGAATGACCTGTTGATAACTGTAATTCACGCCCGAAAGTGCCCGGGAGAGTACTGATGTTCTTGGCAGGACCTTGGCAATCGTCCCCGTCATGTCTGTCAGAGGCTCAATTAGCACCCGATCGCCAACCGCAGCCAGGTCACCAGTTGCTCTGCCTCGGCGCAGTTTTCCGCGTACCCGGCAGGTAAAATCCCCATTCTCCGTGTGGACAGTCATAAAGCCTGCCTGCGAGCGGATGATTAAACCTGGAAGCGTGTCTGACATGTAATCTGAGTCTGCCCTTGCAGGGCTTATTCGCTGGTCTCTTCTGGTTGATAGAGATGATAGGGTCGATCTTCCCAAGGCATAAGATAGCCAGAGATGTTGTAGTCATTAAAATAAAGTTCTACTGCCCTGCGGAAAAGCGGAGCCGCCACCTGCGAGCCCTCACCCGCGTTTTCCAACACTATAGCAATCGCGATGTCCGGCCGATCAGGGTCGTTCAGCCAGGTGTAACCACCAAACCAGGCATGTGAGTCGCCAATCGGGTTTTCAGCGGTTCCCGTCTTGCCGGCAATATTGATGGACATGCTGCGCGTGACGTTGATGGCCGTGCCATCTTTATCCGCAACCACCCAAACCATCGCGCGTTGGATAGCCATTAGGTTTTCTTGAGTGATGGGTAGCATGCCGTTGGGCGTCGGTGTGAAAGTGTATATGGGCGTGGTACCATCCACAGGAACGATCTTTTCCACCAGGGTAGGTTTGAAGAGGGTGCCTCCATTGCCAACTGCGGCAATGTAGCGGGCAACCTGGATGGGTGATGATTGCAATTGGCTCTGGCCAATGGCTAGCTGGACGTTGTCAGTCACTGCCTGGGGTTTGGGCAGATTGCCAGCATCCTCAGGAATTTCTATACCCGTCTTCTCGCCCAAGCCAAAACCCTTGGCTTCATCATAGATGGATGTTGTATATCCATCATCCCAAAGCACCTTGCCAATGTGCCAGAACCAGGGGTTACAGGAGCGCATCAACCCTTCTTGTAGGGTCAGGTTTCCGGAGGGGGGCAAATCGTGCTGCCAGGTCCAGTCGTAAAGCGTCCAACCTTCAAGTTCGGTCCAATCACTGCCGCAATAGTAGTTGGAATCTTTTTGGAAGACCCCGGTCTCAAGCGCGGCAGCCATGGTGATGATTTTGAAAACTGAACCCAGCGGATAAACGCCTTGCGTGGCGCGGTTAAGCAGAGGTTTGGCAGGGTCATTGAACACCCGGGTGAGGTCGCTGCTATTTTCATTGGTTGGTTCAAAAATGTTTGGGTTGAAGCCTGGATTGGAGACTATTGCCAGGATGCGGCCGGTATCCCGTTCCATAACCACTATAGCCCCTCGATACTCCCCCATCGAGTTCTGCAAAAGATATTGCAAGCGGGCATCAATGGTGGTGGTGATTGAGTTGGCAGGGGCCAATTCTTTTTGAGCAAGCATAGTGACAGTCTTGCCAGTTGGGTCCTTGACATAAAGCGTTGCTCCGTGCTCACCCGCAAGGTAGCGTTCGCCCCAAAGCTCCAGGCCACTCTTGCCGATTTTCTCATCGCCACGGTAGCCAAGGCGTTTGTAATACTCCAGGTCCTCCGCGAAAATGGGTTGAACGTAACCCACCGCGTGCGGAGCAAGGCCATTATCTACATAATAACGAGCCTTGAATGTATCCACCACAATCCCGGCAAACGCATTCAGCTGGCCTGAGTATTTCTGGGCTTCAGCAGCCGACACATCTCCAATGGCGATATACCAATCCGGGTTGGCACTAGCGTACATGGCCTTGATACTGTCCGTGTTGTAGCCTGTCAGCGTGGAAAGCAGGCTGAGCATCTCTCCTTCGGTTTCAAGGTCAATTCGACCGGGAACCACCCCCAGGGAAACGGCTTCACTCTGGGAGACAAGAGCATAGCCCTTGCTATCGTAGATGTTGCCCCTCGCGGGTACCTGGTAATCCACGTAAAGTGTATTCCCGTCTTTCAGCTCATTCATGAGCATGCCGTCGTTCCACTTGACCGTCCAACCTTCATTCTCAAAGACCAAATCCATCAAGGAATCGCGCTCAAAATTGCCAAAAAGGTTGGTGGCATACTTAATTTTGAGGGCTACCTGAGCTGAGACCCCCGGGCTGACAATACTGGAAAGTTGGTCGATTTCCATGGCCTTCAGGGTCATTGCGTCGTAAGCGTTGCGATGCCGTTGCTCAAAAGCTTCTTCACTAAGCGCGTTTTTGGTTTCCTGGCTGAGCATGGCATACATGTCGCTATAATGCTCAGCTTTCCAGCCTGCCAGGTAGGCGCGCACAAACTCATCCACTTCAGCATATTTGGAGGTGACATCCACAATCGGGGTTGGCAGAGGCGTTGCCACAATTTCAGTCGCGGTTACCTCAGGTGTCGGCGTACTCTTGACACAAGCTCCCAAAAGGAACATAGCTGCCAACAAAACAAGCAAAGGCTTTTTCATTTCAGGCCTCATTTAATATCTCAGCAAAGACCGGGCATTTAATTCCCAGGTAACTTTGACAGCGTTCAGCTATACCAGGTTCGGGCGCAAGTTTGGCATTCTGCATGAGTTTATAAAGATGACAGAGCGGCAGCCCCATCACATTTGCCCAGCAACCCTCAAGGCTGCTGACCGGATGAAATTCAGCATCCTGAATGGCGTAACCGCCTGCTTTGTCCATCGGGCTATTGGTGCGGATGTAGACCAGCATTTCTTCATCACTGTAATCGCGCATGGTAACGACGGTTTTGCAGTGCGTGTTGAGTGATCGTCCATCCCGGGAGAGATTCATTGCTGTAAAAACCTGGTGGTTCTTAGCTTTCAGGGCTTTCAAGATTTCCTCGGCTTCAGAAAAATCCTTGGGTTTACCTATCACACAGCCGTTTTGCTCCACGATGGTATCAGCAGAGAGAACCCAGTTTTCGCCATTTTGGGTATAAGCTCGTCCTTTTTCGGCTGCCATTCTTTGAACGTAATCCAGTGGATTTTCTCCAAGATTTACCGATTCATCACTTTGGCCGACTTGTACCTCGAAAGCCAATCCGAGCAAGGTTAAGAGCTCTTTTCGACGAGGAGATCCCGAAGCTAGAATGAGATTAAATTCAGAAGGCACGGCAGAAATTCTAACATGATTCAATTATCAGGTTTTCCGGCTAGTGCTAACGCTTGACCTGAAAGACATCAAAATCACGCGCTAGGATGGCGTTGGCAAAAATGGCCTGCGCTTCAGCGTTGACATTTTCATCCTTGTAACGGCGCGAAATGTGCGTCATCACCAGTCTGCCAACCCCCGCTTGTACGGCAAGGTGAGCTACAGCTTCAGCCGTGGCATGACCAAACTCAGTTGCCAGCTGGGCTTCTTCCTTTAAGTAGGTAGCCTCAATCACTAGTGTGTCCGCACCGCGTACAAAATCCAAAAGCTTTTCCGGCCGGCCCACATCCCCAACGACAACCAGGCAGGTGCCGGGTTTTTCTTCCCCCAACACGTCATCCGGGTCAATCACCCTTCCATCGGGCAAGGTGGCGGAGTTGCCATTCACCAGGTTCTGCCGCCAGGGGCCAGGTGGTATGCCAAGCGCGGTTGCTTTTTCAGGCAGGAAAGGGCGTCGCGCAAATTCTTCAAAACGGAACCCTAAAGAACTGGACCCTCGGTGGTCCACTGGAAAAGCAGAAATTTGAAAATCATCCGCCTGAAAAATCAAACCAGGCGAAATATCAAGCAAGTTAATCGCCATTGGGGGTTTGCCACCGCGCAAAACCACGCCCGAGACCAAATCTTCAACACGTTCCATCGTGTGGGAACTGCCGTAAATATTGACTTCGTCAATTGCTTCCCAGCGCATGAAGGTAGAAAGCAAGCCTGCCAGGCCCAGGATGTGATCCAAATGGCCGTGCGTGAGCAAGATGTGGTTGAGGTGCTTGAATCCCACACCGGATTTAAGGATTTGGCGCTGGGTGCCTTCTCCGCAATCCACCATAAATCGGTGCTCGTCGTGTTTGACAATAAGCGAAGAAAGCCCCCGCTTGATCGAGGGGGCTGAAGCAGATGTACCTAAGAAAACTAATTCAAACAAGGTAATCCCGTTGCTTTATCTATCCGCGTTCTTTGCTGATACTGGTAAGCTGTTTGAAAACACCGAGCGTGGTTAACCCCAGTTTCAAGCCTTGAGAGGCGGTAATGGGTAATTGACTGTTGGCGCTTTCAGATTCTTTGATAAATGACTCAGCCATCCTGTAACCCAAGAAAGCTCCTAATGCCGATCCTAAGATTAATGTAATGGTTTTGACGTTTTTGTTCATCTTGTCCTTATCTAAGTCTCTGCTTGAGACTGGTAATAAATTGTTTGATTTGGGCGGCCTTGGATGCCAATTTGATGCTCGGTTGGGCAGCCAAATTGCTGTATTTATGTGAACCAAGCTGGATTTTCTGCAAGAACGCCAGGATTGCCGCACCTTGCCCCGGCAACGCCTTCTTCAGCGTGTAGATCCCATAGGCCAGCCCTACCAGAATGGCCAGCCAGATCAGTAAGCCAAGAAAATGCGGCAAGATTACAAAGACGGCCGCCGCGGCGCCGAAACTGGTCAGGTTATCTCCGAACCCACCGCTATAGGCAATCAGCAGGACCAGCAGCACCACCAAGATAAATGAGGCAAGAATGATCGGAAAGGTGATTTGCCAGAACGATTGCTTGCGGTGCACCTCAAGGCTGAATGGCTCAGGGGATTCTTTTTTGGGGCTTATCTCTTGTTGAACCATGCAGTTATTTTAGCATGAGTCTGTACGCATTTTTCACAACTATATAGCCTAGGTTAATCAAATACACCTGCCTATCAAGCTTTTACGCGGGCTCGATAGGTGCTCAGCAAGACCGCCAGGAACATGATCAGACCGCGCACAACATATTGGGTGTAGATGTCAAAGTTCAACAAGGTCATCCCATTTGAGATGACGCCCATAAAGATGACCCCCAGCAGTGTGCCCTTGACAGTACCGATGCCGCCGGTCATGATAGCGCCGCCAATTACCACCGAACTGATTACATCCGTTTCCCAACCCCGTCCAAAACTATAGGAACCTGCCAGTACCTGCCCGGAGGTCATAATACCTGCAATCACCGCCATTAATTGCACCATGATAAAACAGAAAATTTTGGTCCTCTGAACGTTGATGCCGCTCAAGCGTGCTGATTCCGGGTTGCCGCCTGTGGCATAAATGGAACGGCCAATTGTTGTATAGGTCATCACATAGTTAATCAAAAGGTACATCAAGATCAATACTATAGCCGGGTAAGGAATTCCATCTATCCTGTTTCCACCAAAAATACCAACAATCCAACCCGGGATAGTGATGCGCCCTCCCCCCAGCACGTTGAACCATACTGGATATTGATTAGCGATGGGAAAACCACCACTAATGATCCCCGCGACACCATAAAGCACACCCAGGGTTACCAGGGTCACAATGAACGGTTGCATCTTTGTCACATGACTAAAATATCCATGCACGATGCCAACGACTATCGCGAAAGCAAACGCGATCAGGATGCCTATAATGCAAGCTTGGGTAACACCCATGCCTCGTCCCACCAGGTCACGGCAAGCGCGCGCGATGATCACCCCGCTCAAGGCCACCTGGGACCCAACCGAAAGGTCAATCATGCCAGCCACGATTACCATGGTCATACCGAAAGCAATCACACCTTTCATCGAGTTCGCCCGCAGGATATTCATCCAATTGGACCAGGTCATAAAGCCATGTACTGAGATCGAAAGCAAGAAAACCAGGGTAATGAGCATAATTTCGATGGTGTGATCGAGCAGGAAAATGGTGATTTTCTTGCGCTTCTCTTTGTCAGTGAGAATCAAATCTGCCTTACTCATTTATTCTCCCTTCATACAAATCTCGTACAGTTCATTGATGGTAGTACTCTCGGGATTGACCTCCTTGACGATCTTTCCCTGGCGAATTACCAGAATCCTGTGGCAGACTTCGAGCAATTCCTCGAGCTCTGTAGAGACAAAAATGGTCGAAACGCCCTTGGCAGCCTGAGTCCACATGATTTCAAAAATCTGCTGCTTGGCACCAATATCGATCCCGCGGGAAGGTTCATCATAGAGCATGATTTTCGGATTGGTATTGAGCCAATTACCAACCACCACCTTTTGTTGGTTACCGCCGGAAAGCGAGTTTACTGAGTTGTCCATGCTGCCAGTTTTTATTTCCAAATCGCGGATTTGCTTCTCAGCGAATAGAACCCTCTTCTTTTTGTCTTCCAACAGACCATTCGCTGTCAGATTCATGCTGGCGTAGTTGAGGTTATCCAGGATGGAGTGAATCAGGATTAAGCCCGAAAGTTTCCGGTCCTCAGGGGTTAAGCCAAGCCCAAAGCTTTTCATTTTGATCGGGTTTGCATGGGTGATGGTTTGGCCACTGACGGTCACACTGCCGGAATCCACCGGGTCGGCTCCAAAAATACCGCGCAGCAATTCGGTGCGGCCTGAGCCAAGCATGCCAGCAATCCCAAGAATTTCGCCCTTCCGCAGTGAAAAACTAATATCCTTGTACCACCCACCCCGAGTTAATTCATTGACTTGCATTAAAACTTCATCACTAACCTGAATATTTGGCGGGCGTTTTTTGATCTCGATTTCTCCAAAAATCATATCGATAATATCTTTTTGGGTGACCTCAGCCATTATAACTTTCCCAACAATGCTTCCATCGCGGATCACGGTAACCGTATCAGCAATTTGTGCCAGTTCCTGTAATTTATGCGTAATATAGATGATGCCAACGCCCTCATCCCTTAATGCGCGGATGGCTTCAAACAGGCTTTGCACCTCATTTTGTGCCAGCGCGGAGGTGGGTTCATCCAGCATGATCACTTTTGGATTGAAGCTAAGGGCCTTGGTAATCTCGACCACCTGCATCTGCCACATGCTTAATCGGGAAAGGATTTCACGGGGATTGATATCCACGTGCATCTTTTTCAACAAAATCGCCGCGTCCGCGTAAGCCTTTTGCCAATCGATCCTGCCACGTTTCATCGGCATTCTGTTGAGAAAAATGTTTTCGGCAACAGTCAAAGCTGGCACCAAGCTCATCTCCTGATAAACAGTGACAATACCTTCTTTCAGTGCTTCGGTGGTGGAGTTGAACTGTAACAGGCGATCATTAAGGTAAATATTTCCGGATGTCGGCTTGATTGCGCCGGAAAAAATCTTGACCAGAGTCGACTTCCCCGAACCATTCTTGCCCACAAAAGCATTGACTTTTCCACTCTCGAACGCAATGGAAACCCCATCAAGCGCGCGGGTGCCAGGATAGTCTTTTACAATTTTTTCAGCACGTAGGATTGCTTCTTTCACCATACTCTGCCTGGGACAAGATTAAATTACATGGACGATTTAATGCAATCATACCAATTTCCCGAAACAGGAAGGCATAAAAATGCCTTCCTGCTCGTCATTCCAAATTCTAGTCTAGCATCATTATTTGATAGGCAGTTCTGGCAGAGCGTTATCGACACGCCACTTGTTCACAGCTGCTTTATCAGTAGCGGAAAGTAGGATCCCGGGGGCGATTGTCAGTTTGCCAACCGATGCGCCAGGTTTTCCCATCAGGAAATTGATTAGGTCCGTCATGGCAGCCACGCCTTGCCCATATGGATCCTGGGCAACAGCTGCCTGCAGGTCACCATCAATAATCATCTGCGTGATTTGATCGGAACCGTCATAACCAAAGACTGCCACTTTGCCAGTAAGGCCAGCCTGCTTCACAGCCTGAGCTGAACCGATGGTCCCCCCTTCATTACAAGCAAAGATGATTTGGATCTGAGGATTGGCCGTCAACATATCCGTGACCTTTGTCAAGGCAGTATCCTGCAATTCCGCGGAAACATTCGCTACGATCTTGTAATCGACTCCAGCCGCTTTGAGGGCATCTTCAAAGCCACCATAACGTAGTGAGGATTCTTCTGGTTTTTGGTGATCGTAATCATCGATGCCAACATTGATTGTGCCAGTCAATCCATTATCTTTAATGTACTGAACCGCCGCTTCACCGACGATCTTGCCATTAGCACGGTTGTCACTCATGTATCCACCAGTGATGAAACCAACATCCGTGAAACCGCCGGAGTTTGTCAACGCGATACCCACACCCTTATCATTTGCTTGCTTGAGAGCTTCAATGGATACGGTTGGGCTTAAGGGGGCGATGGCAATTCCATTTACACCCTGTGAAATGTAGGTGTTGATCAATTCGGTCTCTTTTGCCTGGTCATTACTGGAGTTGCCAAGGATGACTTGCTTGACCCCTAGGGTTTTGCCAGCATCCTGGAAACCTTGTGACATTGATTTCATGAACTGGTCATCCTGGAAAACCACTCCAGCAACCACAATATCTGTAGCGGCCAGCGGTGTTGCAGGGGCAACCGGTTCGGTCTTATGACCGCTTGCAGGGGCTGTTGTTGGCGCGCCAGGCATCGTACAAGATGCCAGGATTAAACCAAGCACCAACAGCAAGCTGATTAAGCTAAACAACAACTTCTTATACATGCTTTACTCCTTAGTATTGATTGTGTTTTGTTGGTTTTAAGATTTTGTCTTCGAACAGACAGTCAATTTGCCCCAGAGCATTTGATGAACAATTATGTGGACGGAAATTGCATCAAATATTGAACATTAATCTGGTGTTCATATAATAGCACTTTTTTGGGCTCGCGGCAATTCTGCCGGCTCAGCGGTTATGCGCAGCCCAGAACGCTTTCTAATCAGATTTTTCGTGTATAATTTCTTTAACATTTTATGTTGCAGATTTTGTTTTCTGCG
>CAYVRH010000035.1:0-9636 GCA_964452955.1 uncultured Anaerolineaceae bacterium
GAAATCCGCGAGAAAGATGGACATCATATTAAACATGTTCGAGCCGAACAAGTTACCAATGGCCATGTCATCCGCGCCTATTTTCCCGGCGGATATGGTCGAAACCATTTCTGGCAGGGAGGTGACGAAGGCCACCAGCGTGGCGCCGATAAAGGTTGTGCCCAACCCCGAAATTTCCGCGATCCTGGCGCTTGCTGAAACCATCCAGGGGGTCACCAGGAAGAGTACCCCAACCGCGCCAACAAACCAAATAATCGCCGGCTTAAGCTCAGGTGTCCCTTCGGGTAGCTCCGTTGGGGTATGAGAAAACGCAAGTTTCCTACTCTGCTTGCTGATCAGGCTCAAGGCAAAGAGGTACACCAGAATCATTGTCAGTGAATCTGCCCCTACCCGGAACTTGCCAAAATTGATAGCAAAAGGCAGGCGTGCCACCAGGAAGAAAATTGCCAGCGCGATCATCAGCGTGGCAAGGCTGCCGCTAAGGGCATGCCTTTCAGCATTCCGACGAGTAAGGCGCCTGTGGCTGTGCATCATGTCGAGGATAGCCAGGATGACGATATTAATAGCATTGCTGCCAAAGAGGTTGCCTGCGGCCAGGTTGGGTTCACCTTGCAGGCAGGCAGTAATGGTCGTCAGCACCTCTGGCAGAGAGGTTGCTGCCGCAAGGAGAAGCGTACCAACCATCATGCCGCCCCATTTGGTACGCAGCGCGATAACATCGCCGTATTTTGCCAGCTGAATGGAAGCAAACACAATCAAGCCAGCACTGGCCAGAAATTCAAGCCAGACCATGACTAATCCTTCTTCTTTTCGAGACCCTTGGTAAAACTCAACGGCCAGGCCGCAAAAATCCCCGTCCGCCCATTGCTGAGGTCTCCCACAACACTCTCGGAAGCTTCCAAAGCCTTCTGAACGAGCCCCTCATCCTCAACCATCGCCATCAGAGTTTGGTGGCTTTCCTCATCGGTGTAGAAAGGCACCGCGAAACGCATGGGTACAAATTTGTGCTTAACCCGGTGCAGGCCGGTGCTCTCCATGATGGTGGCACCAGGAATGCCGGCTTTCTCCCAGGCTTCCAAAACAGGTAAAAGCAGGTCGGGGTCGTCCAAAACAAAGAAAACCATGAACATAAAAGCCTCTTTCTGCTGGCGAAATAATTTGTTCTACTAATTGTACCAAGCGGAAAAGAAACGCGCTTCTCCAGACCAGAAAAACCTGACCAAAACCAAACCGGGCATAATATCTGGCATTTATGTTGCAACATAATATGCATCCCGCCATAGGGACCGGAGGCTTGATATGCGTCACTTTATTTCTCGTTGGTTGAAGAACACTTTATTCCTTTCCATCATTCTGACTCTTCTAAATGCCTGCAGCCTGCAGAGCCCCCGTTATCCGGCCGCGCTGTCGGAATCCGCGGGCAGCACCGAAGTCCAATTCTTACCCCTGATCGCCGCCATCATTTTACTGCTGACCGCGCTCGGCATCACCTACTACTTCTATAGCAAGGGCGACCTCAAGCAATGGGTGAGCGAAGGTTTGGCCTTGGGCAGATCCAAACTTGACCAAACCCGCTTTAAAAATCAGAAGAAACGCACTGAAGCGGAACAGTTGGAGCTCATGCGTACCCTTGGCCATCAAACCTGGGATGCACGCGTTAGCGATCCGAGTTACGCGGATGAATACGGCCAGTTGGAAGCACTTCAAGCACAGGCTGGACCGATGGAAGAGGTCGTGAAAGCAGTGCAGCTGGAACTCGCCAGGGCACGTGATTCACGTAATAAACTGAACGCGGCTTATGATCAAAAATCCAAAGAACTGCAGGTGCAGCTCAATCAAATGAAAGACAGCTTAAGCCTCTTGAAATCAGAACAGGCCAAAGCGGTTGCCAGCCTGCGCAAAGCGGATGAGCAAAAACTGGCATTGGTGAATGAAGCCCATGGTTACGAAAGCCGGATTGCCAACCTGCAGGGTTCTGACCTTCCGGATAGAGACTCCCAGATAGCCGGCTTAAACAACAGCATTGCCACCCTGGGCAAAACTATCTATGCCCTTGGCGACCAAATTGCTGGGCTCAGCTCCCAGGCACAAAAACTTGAAACCGAGCAGGGTCCTTACCTGGTGCAAATTGACAACCTCAAATCACAACTGGATCAGGCAGCCAACGAACATAAAGATGCCCTTTTGCCTCTCGATCAACAGGTGAGCAACCTGGATACCAATCTGAAAGCCCGCCAGGCTGAATTGGCCGCCATCAAGGAAAAGATGACCCCGGTCATTGAAAGCTTGGGGCCAAAGGTTTATGCTGCGCGTCCAGACTCCCCGACTTTGCAGGATAGCTTCCAGAAATTGGACGTCAAGAAAGAGCAATTAAGCTCTGCCACCGCGGGTTACGACCTGGCAAATTCACGCTTGATATCGCGCGATAAGGAAATGCTGCGGAATTTCTGGATCATGGTTGGCATCGCCTTACTGGTTCTTGTGCTGCTGGTGATTCTGCTGGTGATGGCTTTTTAAGCTGATCTTGGTAATTCCTGGTTAAAACAAATGGTGCAGCTTTCAGGCTAGGCTGCACCATTTTGTATCTTAACGAGATTGATGGCTAAAGTTCTTCGTCTACGATGACTTCGGCCAACTTGAGGAATTCCTTCCATTCTTCGTTGAAGAAATGCAGGGTGACGTTGTTAAGTTCAAGGTGGTAAGTTGTTTCGCCATCGGGTTCATCAGCTTTCCAGGCCATGAAATTTTCAGTCTCTGCGATTGTGGTGGTAACGGGTTCAATGCTGCTTACAGCTTTTTTGTTGTCGTCTGACATTTTATGCTCCTTGGTTAATCTGATTTGATTATCCCAAGTTTTCACTCGGATTACAAGCTAGATGATGAAGGATTGACGGGTTTGGTTTTCTTCAGGCGTTTGATCCAGTTTTTGAAACTATTGAAAGTGAACACCACCGCTTTAATAAAGCCACGCATCACTTTCTTGAAGCGCATGAAGGATTTGCGCTTGGTTCTATCCAGGTATTCCATCCCCTCCCAGGGGTCTTTATCTGTCATCTTTTGCATCACATAATGGCCAGCCAGTTTGAAAGTGGCCAGGATAGGGGCGTTCAGGATAAGCCCAAGCAGGCCAAACAACTGGGCGCTCACCAGTGCAGAAATCATGATGGCCGCCGGGTGTACCGAAAGGGCATTACCCATTACGCGGGGCTGTATGCCGTTATCAATAAACTGGTCCACTACCAAGGCCACCCCAAGGACAATCAGCATGTATGTCAGCGGTTGTAAACCAAAGGGGGTCGGGTTCAACACCAAAGCGGAAGTGCCAAAAGTGATCCAGGTAATCCAGGCACCCAGGTAAGGGATCAGCCTGCCCAAGCCGGCCACCAAGGCCAGGCTTAGGAAGTAGGGAAAGCCCAAAATGGCTAAGATGAGGGAATACAGTGCAACCGTGAAGGCGATGACCGTGAATTGCCCACGAATAAAAGCGTTGAAAATGCGGTTTATTTCCTGCGTAAAGCGGCGAAAATCGTAAGCATAGCCGGTGGCGACGAGTGTCTCATTGGGGTTGAATCTTTGCTTGCCATCGCCAACCAGAAATATCGAAAGGATGTAAACAATCAGAATTCTGAAGAGCGTTGTACCAACAAAGCCAACGGTTTTGGTTACTGCGTTGCCAGCTGAGCCCACCACAGGTTGCAGGCGGGCAAGTAGATCGGTGGTATAGAATTCGGTGTCAATCAAAGGGATTTGCAGCTTGAAGGGGCCTATTGCCACCGTTTGTCCAGCCCACTTAATGGCCAATTCATTAAAGCTGCCCAGGTTTTCCTGAATTAAGTTGAAAATATTTTGTCCCTGGTTAATGAGAAAGCTACCGCCGCCAGCGATTGCCCCAACAATGAGCAGCAAGAAAAGAACAAACACCACAGCAACTGCCAAACCCCAACTCATCTTAAATTTTTGGCTGAACCAAAGGATAACTGGTTTTAAAAGGAAGGCAATTAGAAACGCGATCAACACAAGACTGACGTATTGCTTAAAGTAGAAAAACACCACGAAGAAGCCTACAATCAGCAAAAGGGCAATTAACAGTTTGAAACCCCCCGGCCATCTGGGCGAAGCTTGATCCTCAGGTTTTACCTGCTCTGTCTCTGCAGTCTTTTGGGGATTGTCTGAAGTTGTATTGCTTTTATCCGTAGTCATGGGTTAATTGTACAGGCAATCTACCTTGAGAACAAATTTTGCATATTCTTCAAAAAAACAATCCGAATTGGCTCAAAAAAGCGTTAATCGCTTAAAATGAAGTCTGATAAAGAAATGGAGTGGCATGAAATATCGTTCTTTCGGTAAAAAAGGTCTTCAGGTGTCTGCTTTAGGCTTTGGATGTATGCGCTTGCCAACCATTGGCGACGATAGTGCCAATATTGATAAAGAAGAAGCCATCAGGATGGTTCGCTATGCCATTGACCAGGGTGTCAATTATATTGATACCGCCTGGCCGTACCATCAGGAAACCAGCGAAATTCTGGTTGGCGAAGCCCTCAGGGATGGTTACCGCGAAAGAACTTACCTGGCTACCAAACTGCCTTCCTGGCTAATCAATTCCCAGGATGACATGCAAAGATTTCTTGACCTTCAGCTGCAAAAATTGCAGACAGATCACATCGATTTCTACTTGCTGCATGCCCTAAACATCCATACCTGGGAAAACTATCTCAAGCACAAGGTCTTTGATTGGGCAGAGAAAAAACTAGCCGATGGCAGTATTCGCCAACTCGGTTTTTCTTTCCACGACCGCTACCAGGCTTTTGACACCATCCTGAATGGCTACGATGCCTGGGATTTCTGCCAGATCCAGTACAACTACATGGATGATCTCTACCAGGCCGGGCAAAAGGGGCTGAGGGAGGCTGCTGCCAAGGGTTTGGGTGTGATAGTGATGGAACCACTGCGCGGTGGAAAATTAGCCCTGAACCCGCAACCCCCAGCCGTACAGGCCGTTTTTGATAAAAGCGGCAAGGCTTGGACCCCTGCCGAATGGGCTTTGCAATGGGTCTGGAATCAGCCCGAAGTCTCTTTACTCCTCTCCGGCATGAGCAATATGGAGCAAATACGGCAAAATATTGCCACAGCCAGCCAGAGCGGCATCGGCACCTTGACCGAAGAAGAAATGGCGGTTCTGGATGCCGCGCAAGAAGCTTACAAGGGTCTCATGCCCATCCCTTGTACACATTGTGAGTATTGCATGCCTTGCCCGTCGGGCGTTGCCATCCCGGATATTTTTGAGATTTACAACAACGGCAAGGCTTACGAAAAGATGGATCAGTCGGCCTTTGCTTACAACCGCCATATCCAGGCGGAAAACAAAGCGGATCAATGCGTGGAATGTGGCCAGTGCGAAG
This sequence comes from uncultured Anaerolineaceae bacterium, assembly GCA_964452955.1. Lineage (GTDB taxonomy): Bacteria > Chloroflexota > Anaerolineae > Anaerolineales > Anaerolineaceae > Mesolinea. The sequence goes on from CAYVRH010000035.1 coordinate 5,400, forward strand.
GGCTCTGCCCCCAGCATATCGAAATTATTGACTGGCTGAAGACGGTTCACGCCGAGCTGTACGAAAAGCCTGCGTGAGCAATTCGGAGCCCTCAAGCCTAGGCAGTTTGGATATTTCTACGGGCTTGAGAAATTCCCGCAGGCATAAAGCCTGGCTCATTATTGTTGCCATCCTGGTGGCCATCGCGCTTGGTTTTTGGATCGCGCTAACACCGCCAGGCTTCTGGGCAAAGATCCGCATGATTGGCTACGCGGTTTGCCATCAATTGCCTGGCCACTCACTCTTTGACGCCGAGCACCAGTTTCCCCTCTGTGCGCGCTGTACCGGCATGTACCTTGGCAGTCTTTTGGGCCTCGGGTTTACCTGGCTGCAGGGTAAGCGCAGCGGCTTTCCGCCGCTTTGGGTTTGGATCTTTTTTGCCTTTTTCTTCCTGAGTTTTGCCCTTGACGGTATCAATTCCGCCTTGGGTGTGCTGCCAGGCCTCAAACAAATCTACCCTTCTCAAAATTGGCTGCGCCTGCTGACAGGGTTGGGGATGGGCTTGGCGATGGGTGCGCTTCTGGCGGTGGCCTTCACCCAGGCGGTTTGGCACGATGCTCTCGAACTCAAAATCTTTGCCCAATCTCGCCCCTTTCTGATGATGTTGCTGGCGGCATTGGCTGTGGCCGCCCTGGCGCTTTGGGGCCCTTCCATCGTGAAGCAGGCTTTGATGCTGCTGAGCACGCTGGGAGTACTGGTTATGCTCACCCTCATCTATACGGTTCCGGCCAGTATGCTGCTTTCCAGGCAGGTAAAGGCTGAGACCAGCAAAACTTTATGGCTACCATTGTTGATCGGATTTCTCTTCATGACCCTCCAGCTTGGAGGCCTGGCTTACCTGCGCTATCTGATAACCGGTACCTTGCTGCCCATTAACCTGTGATTATCTAAGGTCCGTTTGCCCGCTTTTGCTATAATTAAGACCGAAAAGACAAAGAAAGCACTATGGAAAGCACAATTCTTGGTATTCTGGGCGCGTTTGGCCTCTCGTTTTCGGCAGGTCTAAATGCCTACATCCCTTTGCTCATCGTCTCCCTGTTGGGGAGGTTTACAAACTTGATTCAACTGGCTAAGCCCTGGGACGCTCTGACCAGTTGGTGGACGATTGGAGTGTTGGTCATTTTGGTGGTTTTGGAGGCCTTTGCTGACAAAGCACCCATTCTGCATCATGCCAACGACCTCATCCAGACCTTCATCCGTCCAACGGCCGGAGCCATCCTCTTTGCCGCGAGTGCCAAAACGATCACCGAGATCAGCCCTGTGCTTTCAGTGATCGCGGGCATCCTGGTGGCCGGCAGCGTGCATGTAGCCAAAAGCGCGGCGGTACGGCCGTTGATTTCAGCTGCCAGCGCGGGCACCGCCAGCCCTGTCGCCAGCTTTATCGAAGACATCCTGGCTACCGCCCTATCTGTGCTATCGGTTGTTTTGCCCGTCCTTATGCTTTTCTTCCTGATCCTCACCATCTGGTGGGTTGTCTGGATAGTCAAAAAGTTCAAGCGCAAAAAGAATCAGATCGCCGAAACCATCTGAGCGCATTGTCATCAACTGAGTTATGAAAGGAATGAAATGTCATATCAAAATAATTATCCTGTTGAAAAAACGACCTCCCTACTGGCCATTCTAAGCACCATTAGTGGTGCCGCCAGCTTCTTTGTAGTGCCCTTCATCGGGGCAATAGCTGCTCTGATTACGGGCTACATGGCCAAGAACGAAATCAAGAAGAGCAACGGCACGATTGATGGTGATGGATTTGCTACCGCCGGTATCGTCATGGGCTATATCAACCTTGGCCTTACCCTGATGGTCTGTGTATTGATAGTTTTAGCCATCGTGTTTGCTGGCGTCTTCAGTTTCCAAATCTTCAAGTAAACCCGGTCAGCAGGCTGCCAACTTTCCACCTGGCAATTGAATTGCCCGGTAATCTAACATAAAAAAGCTGCCATCCAGCAGATGGCAGCTTTACCATTTAAACTTACGCTTTATGAGATAAGCTTGCTTGAAAAATCTCAAGCAGTTCCAATAGGTTCTTCCAGACTTCCTTATAGCTTCGCCAACCCAGGTTGAGAGCCGCCAATTCATCCTGGTCCAGCAGGAAGAAATACCCCTGGGGTGAAACCAACAAGTCCAGGGCAAGGTCCGTCCAGATGATTTTGTCATCTTCAAAACGCGCAGGGCGGCAAATGTTGCAGTACCAGAATTTGAGTTTATCGCTGGGCTGCGCGTGGATTTCAAGAATGTTAAAGCCCTTCTGCTGGCTATACCATTCGATGTACGCATCTCCGTCCCGCAGCCAATACTCCCCCAGGATCTGTTGCTCAAAATTACCGATAGCCCGGACCAGGCGCTCATTCTGGTTGGCCCCTAGCAATCTCCCCCAATAGTGCATTTTCAACGAGCCATCCGCTTTGTACTTTTGCACTTCAAGCAAATCTGGCGCCAGGTCCAAACCCTGACCGATTAACTGGGTAAACACTGCAATTCCTGTGGGTCAAAGGCAGCAAAGAGCGAGCTCTGTGGCGCGAAGTTGTGCAAGCTGAAGGCTTTGAGGTGTATCTTCTCGCCCAGCTCAAGCAGAATTTCATAGAAAATGCCGGTGAATTTTGAATCCAGAACCACCGCGGGGAATTCATTCGCAGCCTTGGTGGGTTTGCTGGTAAGAGAGACCGCTTCCGGCCGGATGAGCAGGCAGCAAGCCGAGTCATTTTGGCAAGGGGTGGCAAGCTTAAGAACGCCGAAGCCTGTAATGACCCGGCCTGGATTCTGAGGGTCAATCTTGACCTCCACCAGCGTTCCCAGGTCAAGGAATCCAGCCACCCAGGCATTGGCGGGCGAACTGAAAAGTTCCTGCGGACTGCCAGACTGCACGATTTGCCCCTCATGGAGCAGAATCAACCGGTCAGCAATCGCGAAAGCTTCCTCACGGTCGTGCGTAACGTAGATGGCAGGCATACCGGCTTTGTGCAGGGTCTGGCGGATCTCTTCCAGCAAAACTACCCTAAGGGAATGGTCCAGCGCCCCCAGGGGCTCATCCAGCAACAATAGCCGCGGTTGCGGTGCTAATGCCCGGGCCAGGGCTACCCGCTGTTGTTCCCCTCCGCTGAGTTCGGTTACAGAACGCCTGGCGAAAGACTCCATGCGTATAGCTGTAAGAGCTTCTTTTACCCTTCTATCGATTTCAGGCCTTGAAAGGCCTTGCATGCGTAAACCGAAAGCTACATTCTGCGCCACCGTGCGGTGTGGGAACAGCGCGTAATCCTGGAACATCAGGCTGAACTGGCGTTTGTAAGGCGGCAGTTGCGTGATGTCTTCACCATCCCAAAACACCTGCCCGCTTTCGGGGTACTCCAGTCCGGCGATAATCCGCAAGAGCGTACTCTTCCCACTGCCGCTGGAGCCGAGCAAGGCCAAGATCTCGTGTTCATGCACCTCAAATGAGACCCCTGTCAGCAGTGGTTCATGGTTATAAGATTTGACGATTTGGCGCAACTCGAGCATTAGAAGAGGTCCTCTCCGGGCAATTTTATTCTTTCAATCAGGAAGATTCCAGCGCTGCAAGTAAGCATAAGCAGGGTGGCCATCGCCATGGCCTGGCCGTAATTCAGGGCGCCTGGCTGGGAGATGTAGCGGTAAATTGCCACCGGTATGGTGGGGTTGGAGGGTGTGCTCAGAAAACTGGTAGCTCCGAATTCACCCAGCGAAATAGTGAAGGCAAATATACTAGCCACAAGCAGCGGGCGTAGCATCAAGGGCAGGTCGATTTCCACCCAGGTTCTCAGCGGGCTGGCACCCAGCGAGCGGGCGGATTCACGCAGGTTAGCAGGGATGTTGCGCAAGGCTGGTAGCAGAGTGCGCACCACAAGGGGCAACGCCAACAGCGAATGCGCAATCGGCAGGATCCAGGGGAAGCCCTCCTGGATGAAGAAGCCGCGATTATAGGTGAGCACAAAGCCCAGGCCCAGTGTAATGGCGCTCGCGCCCAACGGCAGCATGAAAAAAGGCAACAGAGCACGGTTTAAGGGGCTTTCCTTGACCAGGGCGTAGCTGGCCGACATTCCCAGCAAAATGGAAATCAATACCGTCACCACGGAAAACTTCAAGGAGTTAAGAATGGCCACGAAAGGTGAAACGTAAAAGATCGACCCTGTGCGGTTTTGGAAGAGTTCCTGGTAAAAACGCAGGGTAAAACCGGTCTCAAACT
>CAYVRH010000036.1:0-9610 GCA_964452955.1 uncultured Anaerolineaceae bacterium
GTCACAGTGGGTGATCCCCTGCGCGTGGAGGTGGAGGAGCAGAGCGCGGCGGCGGACAGGATCGAGCAGATACAGTATGAAATTGACGCCAAGGAAAAGCTGGCGCTGCTGAAAGATATTCTGGTGGTGGAGAACCCGGACAGCTGCATGATATTCTGCAACACCAAGCAGACGACGGACGACGTATGCCGCGGTCTGGCGCATCTGAAATACGCCGCCAACAAGATACACGGCGGTATGGAACAGCCCGACCGTCTGCGTGTGATGCTTTCAGGACACATGGACGAAGTAGGCATGATGATCGTCAAAGACAGCGAAGACGGCACCTACGAATTTCGCATTATTGGCGGCATCGACCCCCGACAGCTTGTCGGTAAGCCCGTTCTGGTAGGCCGGGATCACAAACCGGGTGTGATCGGCGCCAAAGCCATTCACATGACCACACCCGAAGAGCGCAAGGTTGCCATTCCGGTGGATCAGTTGCGCATTGATTTGGGGCTGGGTGCGAAGGCTTCCATTGGCGACAGGGTCACATTCGCGACCAAGTTGGCCTTACTCGGGCCGAGCATACGCTCAAAAGCCCTGGATGACCGCCTGGGAGTTTTCAACCTCATCCAACTGCTCAAACATGCTCCGGAAAATGTAGATCTCTTCCTGGCGTTTACAGTGCAGGAAGAACTTGGCCTGCGCGGCGCTAAGGTGGCAGCCTTCAATTTTGATCCACAAATTGGCATTGCCCTGGATTCGACACCGGCGAACGACTTGCCTGTTTACGATGCAGGCGATGAAAATGCCCGCTACAACACACATTTAGGGGCTGGCCCGGCCATCTACCTGATGGACGGCGCCACGATCGGAGACCGCCGCCTGGTGAAGTGGCTCAGTGAAAGCGCGGATGCCGCTGGACTTCCCTGGCAGTACCGGCAGCCTGGGACAGGCGGAACGGATGCTGGCGCCATCCATAAGACCCGGTCGGGAATCCCCAGTGTCAGCGTATCTGTACCACAGAGATATTTACATACTGCGGCGGGGCTGGTGCGTAAGCAAGATGTGATCAACACTTTCAAATTAATCCATACGGCGCTCTCACGCCTGGACTCTTCCATTCTTAACTCGTAGGAGAACTGATGAAAACCGAAAAAACGCAAAAATTCACTGATCTGATGAGCCTTATCCAGGCTTTGGTTGAAACACCCGGCCCTTCCGGACAGGAACATCTCATCCGCGAGACAATCAAGGAAACAGTCACTGGATTGGCTGACGAAATTCGCACGGACGCGCTTGGCAATTTACTGTGCCGCATGGGCAGCAAAAAGGCCAACGGCAAGCGCATCATGGTATCCGCTCACATCGATGAAATCGGCCTGATGGTCATCCATGTGGACGATAACGGTTTTGCACGCTTCATTCCCGTGGGCGGCATTAATCCACTCACATGCCTGGGCGGCCGTGTGCTCTTTATGAATGGCGCCCGGGGTGTGATTGGAGCCGAACGGCTGGAACCCAATACGGCGCCTAAACTGGAAAACCTCTTTATCGACACCGGCGCAACCTCAGCGGCCGATTGCCCGGTAAAAATTGGGGATGTGTGCGGTTTTGACCGCCCCATGCTTGACCTTGGCAAACGGATTAGCGCTAAATCCATGGATGATCGCATTGCCGCGGTAGTTGCCATCATGGCCATGCGCGAACTGGCAGCACTACCGGCTGCCAAGCGCGGACCCAATGAAATTTGGTTTGTCTTCAGCACCCAGGAAGAAGTGGGTTTACGTGGCGCTACAACGGCCGCCTACGGTGTGGACCCGGAAGTTGGCTTTGCTATCGACGTGACACCAACTGGCGACACACCCCGGTCATACAAGCGGCCAATGGCTCTTGGTAAAGGTGCTTGTATTAAAGTACGCGACAATTCCTTCATCGCGGATACCCGCGTGGTGGATTGGATGATCAACGAAGCCAAAGCCCTGGGCATTCCTTATCAGATGGAAGTGCTGGACGCTGGTGGAACCGATGGACGTGCCATCCAGATGACCCGGGCAGGTGTGCCAGCCGGCTGCATCTCCGTGGCTTGTCGTTATGTGCATTCCCCCTCAGAAATGGTGGATAAAGAAGATTTGAACAACTGCATCAAACTGACCGTAGGCCTGCTCAGCAAAGAGGTTAAGCTTTAGGTTTACAATATAAGCCTGAGGTACAGCGGATTTGTTTGTAAGTTATCGAGCAAATAAACACAGAGCCAAAATCATCCTTCTTTCAGGGGTGATTTTGGCATTTTTACTTTCAGGCTGTGCTGTGCTTCAAGAAGCTGGCATCGATTTACCGTGGAAACTTCAAGCTACCATATCTCCCACGGAAAGCGGCGTCCCGGTGGTGACGCCAAGCCCAGTAGTTTCGACCACAGAAAATACACCAATCAGTAGTACCCCCCAGTCTTCATCTACATTGACTATCTGGTTCCCACCGGAGATGGACCCGAAATCTGATTCTCCCGCAGCCAAGCTGCTGCTTGACAAGTTGGAAACCTTTGCCAAGGAAAATGGCATGCAGCTTCAAACCCGTCCGAAAGCCGCCAAAGGCAGTGGCGGTTTGCTGGACTCGCTGGCGGCGGCAAAAGCGGCAGCCCCAGATGCCTTGCCAGACCTGGTGATCTTAGATCAGGAAGACCTGGCATTAGCTGCTTCGAATGGTTACCTCTCTACTTTGCCGATGGAAGATTTTTTACGGGACGATAAAGATTGGTTTGAATCTGCCCGCGCAATGACCAGCTATGAAGGGCAGCCCTACGGCGCGCCTATCTGCCTTGATCCTTACGTTCTTGGCATGACCGGGGTCTCTAGCGTGAATAACAATGGCGGTTGGGCTGCCATCCGTACCAGCCTTGGCAAAGTGGCCTTTGCCGCGGATGACCCGCGCGGTATTTTCCTGATGAATGCTTACATGGCCGAGGGCGGAAACGTTCAGGATTCTCTTAATCATCCCATTCTGGACCAGGAACCGCTGGCCCGGACAATTTTATTTCTACACCAGGCTTACATGGACCGTCACATTAGTACCATTTCGGTACAAGCGCAGACGGAAGCCCAGATTCTTGATGCCTTGCTGAATGGCAATACCGACATAGGTTTTATCAAGCTCAGCCAGCTACTCAACAATAACCTGGAAAATGCTAGCGGCGTTTCTTTGCGCATCGCGCTTCCCGGGAAAACCCTAACCCAGGCTTGGTTCTGGGCTATCAGCAGTTCCAACCCTGAAAAACTCTCCAAGATTCAAGCCTTGATCCTGGCGGTTTCTGAACCCGAATTCATGGGCAACTACACTCGGGCATTGGGTTTTCTTCCGGCCAGGCCATCCGCACTGAAACAGTGGGAGGATCTACCAACAGAGATTCCCTGGACGCAGATTGGCGAGATGAGCCTGCCCATGCCTGAAGAGAGCATCATCAACCGGCTGGGACCCATCCTGCGCAAGGCGACCCTGGATGATCTGCAAGATGCCGGTGATCCGGCTCAAATCACCACCCGGACACTGGAGAGCGTCAAGTGAGTTTGAATCTAAAGGATGGCCTGAAGAAAAAAGTAGAGGATCCCTGGGCTGGCACGCGATCTGCGTTGCTTATTCTGATTTTCGCGGTGATTGCCCTGGTTGCACTGACCACGCTACGTTCAAATCAGGCTTTTTTGGAGGTCAGTCAACAGACTGCTACTGCCCTGGCGACCAGAACAATTACCCCTACACCAATAAGCGCTGAAGAACTTGCGTCCTTGCCGCCAGTCATCGATACCAACGTGCTGGTACTTCTGGCAGGTTTGATTCTGATCTTGGTGCTGATCGTGATGCTACGTGAAGTAGCCTGGTTCCGTAAGCACAATAAAAAGTAAACCCTGACGTCTGGTAATAATCCCAAAATTGGTTCCCAATATTGTGCATCCTGATCCTCGCAGATTTCCGCCAGCCGAGGGGGCTTGATTTATAATTTTCTGATCAGGAGATTAGCCATGGACACCAGACTGCAAAAACTCACTCAGATCATGCAAGCGAACGGACTTGACGCGATTGCCCTTAACCCCGGATCAAGTTTGGTTTATTTGACTGGATTGGAATTTCATTTGATGGAACGACCGGTTATCGCCATTTTTGGATTGGATGGTCTGGTTTCCATTGTTTTGCCAGCCCTGGAAAAGGGCAAATTGGATGACCTCAAATTCCCTGTGAACGCGCTAAGCTACGAAGATGACCCCGCGAAATGGAATCAGGCTTTTGTTGATGGCTTCTCAGCTTTCGCAGGCCGCCCTTTGCGGATTGGCGTAGAACCGACCCGTATGCGTGTGCTTGAAGAAAGCTATTTACAACAGGCCTTACCGCAGGCAGAAATTGTGCATGCTGGTCAGGTTTTGGCGGCTTTGCGTCTGCAAAAGGACGATGCTGATTTGGCCAGGATGCGTAAGGCTGCGGTTATCGCCCAGAATGCCCTGCTTGCCACCTTGCGCCAGGTTCGTCCGGGTTGGACAGAGCAACAAATCGCGGGAGAACTCTCGGTACAACTTTCCCGCGCGGGCTCACAGGGTGATGCTTTTGGCGCGATCGTTGCCATCAGCGAGAATGCAGCCAATCCCCATTCCACGCCGGGTCAGCGGGCGCTTAAGGAGGGAGATTACTTGCTTATCGATTACGGAGCCATGTTTGAAGGTTATGCCTCTGATATCACCCGTACCTTCTCTTGTGGAGCAGTGAGTGATGAAATGCGCCTGGTAGCAGACCTGGTTTATGAAGCCAACCGCAATGCGCGTGAAAATGGCAAACCCGGTATGCCGGCTGGCGATGTAGACAATTTTGCGCGCGCCGTTATCGAAGCTGGTGGCTATGGAGAGTACTTCACGCATCGCACCGGGCACGGTCTCGGAATGGAAATCCACGAAGCCCCATACATTTTTGCGGGGAACCCTTTATTGCTTGAAGAGGGTATGACCTTTACGATTGAACCAGGCATCTATTTGCCCGGCCGCTTTGGGGTGCGCATTGAGGACGATGTGGTGGTTACCCCACAAGGTTTGCGCAGCTTAACGGATCTGCCCAGGCGCGTCCTGCCACTCGAATCTTTCTGGGAATGAAGCGCCTCTTTGCTGTTGAAAGGCACGATCTTAACCTGATCGCGCTTTCTTTGGTGGTTTGGTCCCTTGGCGAGGGGCTCTTTATGATTTTCCAACCTATTTACTTGCAGGAACTGGGTGCAGACCCCATCCAGATCGGTTTTATTATCAGCCTTAGCATGGTGGTGATTGGGTTCATGCACATTCCAGCAGGCCTCATTAGCGACCGGGTGAGCCGAAAAACACTGATGATTTTAAGCTGGGTGGTTGGCTGCGTGGCGGCCTTGCTGATGGCTCTTAGTCGTACCCTCAGCTTATTTGTGGTGGGTATGCTGATTTACAGCATCACTGGGGCTGTCATCGCCCCGATGAATAGTTACATTTCTGACAGCAAGGGTTCATGGTCTGACAATCAGGCTTTCACCTTCATTTCCGCCTCGTATATGGTTGGTTATCTGATTGGACCCATTTTAGGCGGATTTCTGGCTGAACGTGTTGGCCTGCGCTCGTTGTATTTTCTTGCAACTGCTATCTTCGTCGTGTCAACCATTATGATTTTTAAGATCAAGGATCTGCCAGTGCACACGTCCGAGGGAAAACCGGCATCCAGGGCACTTTTAAGAAACCGCAACTTTGTGTTAGCCTGCGTGTTGATCTTCAGTGTGGCATTTACAACCTATCTTCCTCATCCATTAACATCCAACTTCCTGCATAACCAGCGCGGAGTCAGTTTACAGACCCTGGGGATCTTCGGTATGATCATGAGCGCGGGCGGTATTCTTTTCAATCTAATGTTAGGCAAGTTTTTGGCCTGGCCGATCTACTTGATTGGTCAGACGGCTGTCATCGCGTTTTCAATCCTGCTGCTTAAGGGTAGAAATGAACTCATATTTGGCCTGGCTTACTTTATGTGGGGCGGCTTCAGGGTGATTAACGCCATTACTTCCTCCGTGGTAAGGCCACTGCTACACAAAGCCCAGGTGGGTTTGGGCTTTGGGATCGCGGAAAGTTCTAAATCACTGGCTTTCATCCTGGCTCCGGTACTGGCGGGCTACATTTACGACCGAAATCCTGAACTGATTTACCAGGTTGCCATAGGGATGGGCATCTGTATGCTGCTATTCCTGGTGGTTATTGCCCGGAAAGCCAGCTTTTTACATTACAAGGCTGAAATTGTTGAATTGGCGGATCTGATTTCTCCTGCCAGCACACAAAGCTGACCCTTCTACGCTAAGAAAACCAAAAATGAAAAGGAAGTCTGTTGGTTTCCTCGTACTCGTTCCCTTAATTATTTCAGAGACAATTAACTAGCGGCAATCATTGAAAGCCTGGCCTGAGAAGTAACTTCCCCGTCTTACGCATTAACCAGAAGCATAAGGCGTTGCCGAGGCATTATAACCAAATGTTAATGTTTCCATAATCGTGGTTAATCCTATTGACAAATTGGTCTACAACCCTATAATAGAGATATGAGAGCGCTCCCACGCGGATGCTCACCCCAAAGAAGGACTCTTTCATGCCCCTCACTCTAGAGGACATCGCAAAAATCAGTGGTGTTTCCCGGTCTACAGTCTCCCGGGTTATCAACCACGATCGTAGAGTCAGCCCCCAGACCAGAGAAAATGTGCTAAGAGTTGTAGGGGAATGCAACTATTTTCCCAATCTGGCAGCCCGGGGTTTAGCCTCGGGGCACACCAATGTTTTGGGTGTAATTATCCCTGCCGGAGTACCTTCATTATTTACTGACCCCTATTTTCCAATCCTTCTGCAAGGTGTATCCATTGCCTGCAACAAACAGGATTATTCAGTCATGTTATCGCTCTCCGATGCTGAATACGAAAAACGCCTGGTGGGACGCATTATTCAGAACCACTTGGTAGATGGGGTAATTGTGGCGTCGACCTTATTGAGTGATCCCATCCAAAACACTTTGCTGGACAGCGATTTACCCTTTGTTATGATCGGCCGCCAACCCAATCTGGCTGCCAATTTTATTGATGTTGATAACACGCAAGGTGTTCGCGTGGGCATGGAGTATTTAATCGAACAAGGTTATACCCGCATCGCTCACATTACTGGTCCATTGAATCAGATGGCCGGCTTGGATCGTCTTCAGGGTTATAAGGATGCTCTGTTGACCGCAGGCAGGGAAGTAGACCCAAACCTGGTGGCTGAGGGTAATTTCACTGAGGTGGGGGGATATTTGGGAATGAAGACATTGCTTCCGTTTAAGCCTGATGCTGTATTTGCTGCCAGCGATGTAACGGCCATTGGGGCGATGCGCTATCTCAATGAAGTTGGATTGCATGTACCAACCGACATTGGGATGATCGGATTTGATGACATTCCTGCCTCAAGCACTTCAACGCCACCACTGACAACAGTTCGGCAACCAATCCATGGCATGGGGGAAGCAGCCGCAAATCTATTAATCGAAGTCATTGAAAACAGCTATAAAGAATTCAAACGTATCACCTTACCAACTGAGTTAGTTGTTCGCAATTCAACGCTTCGCGTCAATCAAAACCAAAAGTAGATGATGGAGAAATCGTCCGCAAAAAATAAAGGAGGAGATAGGAAATTGTTTTGCAATACTTCATTAGTTGTCTTTAGTTGTCAGTATTTACACTATTCACAAAAGGAGAGTAAGTAATGAAACGTACAATGATAGTTCTTTCCATCGTGATCGTGCTAAGCATGATCCTTGGGGCTTGTGTTCAACCGACAGCCGCCCCAACCACCGCCCCAGTAGTAGAACCTACCAAGGCCCCCGTCGTCGAACCTACCAAGGCACCTGTCGTCGAGCCTACTGTAGCCCCAACTGAGGTACCTGCTCCCACCGAAGCCCCCGTGGCAGAGGTCAAAGCCGGTGATACCGTTCTGCCCCGCAACGAGACCCTTTACTTCAATGGTCAGCAATGGAACTCGGTTGTTGGTTGGAACCCCTATTCCTCCAGCAATAACAATGCCATGGCAATCGCTGCTCAGGATAATGCCCGTGTCATCATGTTTGAGACCCCCTATATATACAACATGATGGACGGCAAGCAATATCCTCTGCTGGCTGATGGCGACTATGCCTGGAACGACGCTGGAACCGAGATCACCTTCAAAATCAAGGCTGCCGCCAAATGGAACGACGGTACACCCGTGACAGCTGATGATGTTGCTTATACCTGGGCCTCCCACATTAAGTACAACACCCAGGCTGCCGGTGCCAACAAAGATTATATTGAAAATATCGAAGCGGTCGATCCTGCTACAGTTGTTGTTAAAGCAAAACTCGGCGATGATGGCAAACCTGTCAACAGCATGATTGTTAAGGCTTACCTGAGCACCAACTATGTCATCCAAAAAGCATGGACTGAGAAACTCGAAGCCCGGATCGGTGCTGAAACTGAAAAATTCCTTACCGACCCCGGTGAAGATGTCGCTTACTCAGGCCCTTATGGAAAATTCTTCGCTGATGACAGCAAGGTCGTCTACATTCGTAACGACAATTATTGGGGACAGGATGCCTCCATGTGGGGAAAACTGCCCGTGCCTAAGTACCTTGCCCATATCATCTACAAGGATAATGCTGCTGGAACCACAGCCCTCCAGGCTGGTGAAGTGGATGTTTCACAACAATTCAACTCCAACGTTCAGGATTTCTGGCTGAAGGATAACCTGCCGATTTCCACCTACCTGCCCGAGGCGCCCTATGGCATCGGCGCAAGCCTGCCAACCGCTTTCTTTAATCTGTCTGTACCCGGCTTGGATCAGGTTGCAGTACGCAAGGCTATTGCCATGGCAGTCGATTACGACACCATCATCGCAAATGCCATGACCAATCAATCTGCTACCTTCACCCAGGTTCCTCGCTCGTTGATGAACCCAACTCCGGGCGAGCAAGCAATGTATGATCACGAAGCCGTCAAAGACCTGCAGTGGGCTGGTAACGACATTGAAGGTGCCAATAAGCTTCTGGATGATGCTGGCATTAAGGACACCAACGGCGATGGCAATCGCGAATACAACGGTAAAGAATTAGCCTTCCAGGCACTCTGCCCCAACGGCTGGTCTGACTGGCAGGCGGCCATGGAAGTAGTGGCAGCTGCTGGTGCCAAGATTGGCATCAACATCACCACCAACTTCCCCGAATGGGGTGTCTACCAAACTGTTGTGACCAACTGGCCACTACAGGAAGGCTATGATATCTTCATGATGTGGTCTGATGGCGCTGGCCCAACTCAACCCTGGAGCCGCACTCAGAAGATCTTGCACAGCATGTTTGCTGAGACCACCAACAACTGGAATGGTAACTACGGCGGATACAAGAACCCTGCAGCTGATGCTCTAATCGATGAAATTGCGGTAAGCAGCGATGCAGAAAAAATCAAAGCCAACTACACCGAATTGGTTAAGATTTATCTGACCGATGTACCTTCCTTCACCCTGATGTATCGCCCGCAGTCTTTCCATACGGTCAACGAGAGTGTTTGGACCAACTTCCCGCATGAAGGAGATGGCACAGACCCAGC
>CAYVRH010000037.1:0-9409 GCA_964452955.1 uncultured Anaerolineaceae bacterium
AAGAGTCGGCACTTCAATCTCATCACCCAGGGCAGCTTGCGCAGGGTTGATATCCAGGTCCAACAGGATATCATTGCCATTACGACGGAAATATTTATGGGGGATAACTTCCATTTCGACATAAACATTTCCATTTGGCCCGCCGTTTGCGCCAGGTTGGCCTTCGTTCATAATGCGCATCTGCACGCCGTTATCAATACCAGCCGGAATACTGATGCGTTTCTTGATTGTATTGCGCTCCACACCGCGACCCCGGCAATTGTGGCAAGGTGTAGGAATGAACTGCCCGGTGCCGTTGCAGCGCGAGCATGTTACCACCTGTACCATTGCTCCCAGCAGAGTTTGGCGTGTTTCGCGCAATTCTCCAGTCCCGTTACAACTTGGGCAAGTGACCGGGTTGGTGCCTGGTTCGGCGCCAGATCCTTTGCAGACACTGCAGCGCTCGTCCCGGGTAATCTCAATTTCCTTTTCAGTGCCAAATACGGCCTCTTCGAATGCGAGCCGCACATGGGTGCTGATATCAGAACCTTTCCTGGGTGCTTTTCGGCTGCGGCTGCGCCCGCCGCCAAAGCCGCCAAAACCACCAAACCCGAACAGGCCTTCCAGTAGGTCAGAGAGATCGATATTGGAATAATCCGGCATACCATTGGTGCTAACACCAGCAAAACCCATGCGGTCATAAGCAGAGCGCTTCTGCGGATCGCTTAAAATGCCGTAAGCCTCGTTGATTTCTTTAAATTTCTCTTCCGCGTCGTGGGCTTTATTGACATCCGGATGAAACTTACGGGCAAGCGAACGGAAAGAGTTCTTAATCTCATCCGCTGATGCCGATCTGGGCACGCCCAACACTTCGTAGTAATCTCTTTTTTCAGCCATAATTTCCAACCTGGGAGGAACCTGCATTCCTCCCGTTCAAATTCCATGCTAATCCTGTGCAGGATTCTGATTATTCTACTGCATCAACATAAATGCCCGGAAGACGTTTATTCCTCTGTTTTAAAGTCGCCATCCACGGTATTAGCATCATCACTATTGGTCTGGCTCTCTGCCTGTCCTTCAGTATTTTGCTCGCTGGAGGCTTGCGCGGCCTTGGCTTCCTGCTCCTGAGCGGTTTTGTAAAGAGCTTCCCCAATAGTCTGCACCTCCCGCATTAAAGTATCAACCGCGGCAGTGATGGCAGCTGGTTCTTCAGCATCCTTTACGGCCTTTACGTTTGCGACAGCGGTTTCCACTTTTGCCTTCAATTCGGCAGGGATTTTTTCTGCTTGATCGCGCAGGGTCTTTTCAGCACTGTAGATGGCATTTTCCGCCATATTACGAGCCTCTACCAGATCGCGGCGTTTCTTATCTTCTTCGGCGTGGCTCTCTGCCTGGCGGCGCATTTCTTCCACTTCGCTGCTTGAGAGGCCTGAAGACGCGGTAATGGTAATGTTTTGCCTGCGGCCTGTGGCCTTATCGCTGGCAGTCACTTCCAGGATGCCGCTGGCGTTGATGTCGAAAGTGACTTCAATCTGCGGCACGCCCCGTGGCGCAGGTGGAATCCCGTCAAGCATGAACTTGCCGAGCGATTTGTTGTCGGCTGCCATCGGCCTTTCACCTTGCAACACGTTGATTTCAACGGAAGTCTGGCTGTCGGAAGCGGTTGAAAAAACCTGGCTCTCGCGCGTGGGGATGGTGGTGTTGCGATTGATGAGCGGGGTTGAAATGCCGCCCAGGGTTTCAATCGAAAGGGTCAGTGGGGTCACATCGAGCAAGAGGATATCTTTCACTTCTCCGCCGAGCACACCGGCCTGGATGGCAGCGCCAATGGCAACCACCTCGTCAGGGTTGACACCCTTATTGGGTTCCATACCAAATTCCTTGCGCACCAATTCCTGCACGGCTGGCATACGGGTCATGCCGCCCACCAGCACGACTTCGTTGATTTCGCTGGTCTTCAGGTTGGCATCTGCCAGTGCCTGGTGGATAGGCCTCAGAGTTTTTTGGGTAAGGTCATTGGTGAGCTGTTCAAGTTTTGAACGCGTAATGGTTGTCACCAGATGCTTGGGGCCACTTGCATCGGCAGTGATGTAGGGCAGGTTAATTTCTGACTGCATGACTGAAGAGAGCTCGATTTTGGCCTTTTCAGCTGCTTCTTTCAGGCGCTGTAGAGCCTGGCGGTCCTGGCGCAGGTCAATCTGATGTTCTTTCTTGAATTCATCGGCCAGGTGGTCAATCAAACGCTGGTCATAATCATCACCACCGAGGAAGGTATCGCCGCTGGTGGATTTCACCTGGAAGACGCCATCGCCAACTTCGAGGATGGAAACGTCGAAGGTGCCGCCGCCGAGGTCATAGACCACGATCATTTCGTTCTTTTTCTTATCCAGCCCATAGGCCAGTGACGAGGCAGTTGGTTCGTTGATGATGCGCAGCACGTCCAAACCAGCAATCTTGCCGGCATCTTTGGTGGCGTTGCGTTGTGCATCGTTAAAGTAGGCGGGCACGGTAATGACAGCCTGGTTGACAGGTTCGCCCAGGTAGGCTTCGGCATCCCGCTTGAGTTTGGCGAGGATCATGGCAGAAATTTCGGGGGCGGTGTAATCCTTCTCTCCCAATTTCACATGGATGTCACCGCTGGGGGTTTTGCCAGCTTTGTAGGGCACATGCCGCATCGCGCGCTGCACTTCAGGGTCGTCAAAGCGGCGGCCCATAAAGCGTTTGATTGAAAAGATGGTGTGTTCGGAGTTGGTGACAGCCTGGTTGCGGGCAACCCGGCCAACCAATCTTTCACCATTCTTATTGATCGCGACAACTGAAGGAACCAACCGTTCACCTTCTGAAGAGGGAATGACGATAGGTTCCCCGCCCATCATAACGGCAACCACCGAGTTGGTCGTGCCAAGGTCAATGCCAATAATTCTTGCCATGCTTGCTCCTATTTAGCCACCCGGACCAGGGTCGGGCGGATGATTTTTTCTTTGAGTTTATAACCAGTCTGAACCGGTTCGATTACCTGTCCATCTTCAAAGCCTTCAGACTTTTCATGGGTAATGGCTTCCTGCGTGTTGGGGTCAAAAGCGTCGCCGGGTTTGACGTCGATCACCTGAACGCCTTGATCGCTCAAGGTTTTTAGTAGTTTTTGCAGGATCAATTCGAGGCCAGCGGACCATTGTTGCACTTCGGGGTCTATGGGCTGGTGCTTGATAGCACGTTCCAGGTCGTCAACCACTGGCAGAAAGGGCTTGACATGGTCTGCCAGAGAATTGTCATAGACAGCCATAGCGTCCTGTTCCATCCGCCGCTTGAAGTTGGCAAAACTGGCACGTTCGCGCTGCAAACCTTCCAGGTTTTCAGCCGCCTGGCTTTTCAACTTTTCGTTTTCCTCCTTCAACTCGGCGTACTCGCGGGCAAGATTATCAATCTCTGCCTGCAGGGCTTCCGCGCTTTTGTCGCTTTCAGAAACCGTTTTCTTGTGTTTTTGTTCAGTCATACATACCTCTATTCTTCAATCAGGTGGTCCGTCACCAGTTCAGAGAGCAAGTCCGAAACGAATCGGACCGTGCCAATCGCGTGCCCATAGGGCATGCGCATTGGGCCAATAATGCCCAAGGTGCCGCTGATCTGTTCAGGTACCCCGTAACGCGTCAAAATAATAGAAAAATCTCGTAGCTCAGACCAGTGGCCTTCGCCACCAATCAAGACCTGCACACCGCCGATGGCCGATTTCAATACGGTTCGTGAAAGTAAATCGTCCAAAACTGGGCGCCGCTCCAGCAGGTGAATGGCACTGCGGGCATTTTCAGAGTCCGCAAATTCGGGTTCGCTGAGCAGCTTTTGGATGCCATCCAAATAGACTTGCCCGGTCACCAGGTGGCTCGATTCAGTCATTTCTTCAACCAACATCCCCAGGATTTTTCTGCCCTGCTCGTCAAACTGATCCTCAAGCATGGAAATGCTCTGGGCTGTTTTGTTTTGACAAAACTCATTCAAGCGTGCGGCCTGGCGGGAGAGTGAATCCTGGTTGAGCAGTTCCCCAAGGCTGAAAATGCGCTGGCGAATTTCTCCGCCAACCAGCACCAGCACCATCAGGATGCGGTCCGAATGCACCGAAACCAGCTCTATGTGCTTGAAGAGCACTCTTTGTGTGTGGGGCGCGGTAACGATGGAAGCGGATTGGCTCTGATTAGCCAACACCGAAGCTGCCAGCTTCAGCCAGTGGTCCAGGCCTTCCTGGGATTGCGAGAACTGGTGACTGATGGTGTTGCGTGTGGAAACCGGAAGGTTGGTCTGCTGCACCAGGTTGCTGACGAAGTAGCGATAGCCTTCCTCGGTCGGGATACGCCCAGCGGATGTGTGCGGTTGGCGTAAGTAACCCAAATCAGTCATGGCGGCTAATTCGTTGCGGATGGTGGCAGACGACAACGCCAGGCCAAAGTGTTCAACAATGGTTTTGGAGCCCACGGGCTGAGCAGTGCGCGTGTGTTCGCGCACGATCATGGTCAACAGTGCTTTCTGGCGTTCGGTCAGTGTTTTCATTTTTTCTCATAATTAGCACTCTCGGTCTGAGAGTGCTAATTTTACTGTTTCAATAATATCACGCCCGTTGGGGCAATTCAAGAACTTTGCGTTAATCTTTCGTAAGATATTGTTTAGCACTCTGGGCCAGTCTTTGGATTAGAATCTTTGTGAGGAGTTATGCGATGAAAACAATTGGCTTGATCGGTGGAATGAGTTGGGAAAGCACCATCACTTATTATCAGATCCTGAATACACTGGCACGCGAGAGATTGGGTGGCTTCCACTCAGCTAAGGTTGTTCTTTACAGTGTCGACTTTGCGGAAATTGAATATTGCCAGAGGGCAAATCAATGGCAGGAAGCCGGCCGATTACTCGCCGATGCCGCGAAAAGCCTGGAAGCAGCCGGTGCGGATTGCGTCGTGCTGTGCACCAACACATTGCACAAGGTCAGCGACCAGATAACCACGGCCACTCGTCTGCCTTTCCTCCACATCGCGGATGCCTTGATCGAGGAAATCCAGAAGAGGGGCTTTAAAAAAGTTGGGCTGCTTGGCACCAAATACACGATGGCTGAAAGTTTCTACTCAAGCTTGCTGCGTGAGGCAGGTATCGAAGTGCTGGTTCCGGGTTTGGCCGATCAGGATACAGTGAATACGGTGATTTTTAACGAATTATGCCTGGGAAGCATTGAGCCACGATCGCGGGAAGCTTACATCAGAATTATTCAGGATTTAGTGGCTGAGGGAGCTCAGGCGATAATATTGGGTTGCACCGAAATTGGGCTTCTGATCACACAGGCTGACCTTCCGGAAATTCCCCTGCTGGACACAACAGATTTGCATGCCAGGAAAGCTTTTGATTTTGCCGCTTTGTAACGAGGCTTAGATTTTTGGGTTTATAAGGGCACGCCAAACGAAGCGGTCAACCCCACCAAATTTATATTTGTAGCCTTCGTCACCGCGCATCATGTCGACTTCTTTGAAGCCGGCACTGATCGCCCATTCTATCTGCCTGGCAAGCAGTACCCAACCCGGAGAAAGTGGCATCCATTTATCCGCGCGGGAAGAGTTATAGACCAGCAACCGGTCGCAACAGACGAAAGAAAGAAATGCGGCCGCTTTTTCCCCATCAATGGTCAAGAATGCCAGGCGTAAGCTGCCCAAATCAAAGAGATTTCGGGCAACCGCATGGATAAAGCGCTCCATCTCAGGTTTTAGGAAGCTATCCTTTTCATCTTCATTGCGCATCATTCCGGTAAAGGCTTGCAGTTCCTCTGCCAGTAAATTGCCGTCCTCCACAAAATACCAATTTGTGTCGTGGCCGTTGGAGGCATTTCTCAACTTGCGCCGAATCTCGTGCCTCTGTTTTTTATCCAACCCAGCCAGGTAAGTTTCAAAATCGCTTGGCAGGCTGATGTAAGGAGATGGCTGCAAAATTTCTTTGCTAAAGCTCAAACCCTGGGCTTCGGCGAGATGCTGCAACAAATATAGGCTGGGTGAGCTGTCAACCAGATTTTCAAGGTCAAGGCTAAGATTCTTCAATTCTGGTTGGCTTTCAATGAATACCAACAGCCCCTCCAGGAATGCTTCAAGGTCAGGCTCTCGAACCACAAAATCAAGGTAGTCAGAAACTTCAACGGCACCGATAAAGTGCAAGGCTGGCTCAGCGCCTGGTTTCCGTCCAATGAAAAAGGGAGCTATGCCGATCAAACGATCTGCCTGGTGGGCTGTGATGATCGCTAATTTGCTGTCTGCTTCTGCCCACTCACCTCCGCCAAGGGTTTGCCACCAGGTTTGCTGATAACTGGGATGCAGGAAGGGTAGCGGAAAAACGCTTTCTGGCAACAGTAATGCCCACGATTCAAAAAGGGAACCCCAAACAGAGGGGTCCTGGTGTAAACGATATTCCATACAGTGATTATATACCTTGGCAAGGTTCATGCATCGTAATATCTCACCAAATATAAGGTGTTGGCCATTATGACTTTTGATTTACAACTCATCCAGGAACCTGCTCAGGCGTTGACCGGCTTTTTCGCCGCCGGTCCTTTCCGTCAACGCTGTGCTCGGGGCCGCGAAGAAGACAGTTTATTCCTGCTCATCCAACCCAGGCGTGAAGGTTTCAAATCAGCCGCTGAATTGGCTGCCTGGCAGGAAGCACTTGGCAATACTTATTTCCGCTCGCAAGGCTCGGTTACGATGGCCATGCGGGCTTTACTGGCTGAGATTGATCAAGATGTAAAGCAAAAGAACGGGAGCCTTGACCCTGAAATACCTGCCCACGTCCTGGATGTCTTCCTTGGCGTTGTGCATCATGGCACTTTGTTTGGCGCCCAGTCTGGCAAGGTTTATTGTGTACACCTGAAAAGCTCCGGGATGCAAGTCTTCCACGAAAGCTGGGCGGATGAGTCCCCCTTGGGTCTGCTTTCCACGTTTGAATCACGTTTCTTCCAAACCAGCATCAACGAAGGCGATCTGCTGGTCTTGGCCCCCGATCTGCCCCAAAGTTGGCTGGAAACCACCAGCCAGGGCATGAATAACAGCCTGCGCAGCCTGGCCAACAACCTGAATGTGTTATCCAGAGGGAGCTATCCCCTGCAGGCTATACGTTTGAAGATCGGTGTCGGCCAGGTTTCTGAACTTAATATTGCTGAATACCTGAATAAGGAAAAAGCGACTGCCATGCAGTTGCGCGAAGAAGCGCGTGAAGCAGAGCTTAAGGCTCGCAACGAGGCAGCGCGCAGGGCTGAGGAAGAAAGACTAAGAGCCGCCGCGCTCAAGGCCGAACAGGAAGCCAGGGAACTGGCCGAGGCACATACCCGCCTGCTCAGCCTGCCCGCGGAGGAGGAGCTTGCCGAGCTCAGTGAATCCACAACCATCGAAGTTGACGAGGATAAGCCGGCCATAAAGCTCTCCAGCCTGATGGAACGGATCCGGCATAAGAATGCTGTTCAACTCGAAGAACTTCCTGAAAGAGTGAAAACTGAACCTTCACCTTCGCCGAAAATCGCCGATGGGCCAACCGAAATCTCCCAGGGCACTATCAAGGGGATTGCGGCTGGGGCTGGCTTTTTGCGCTCTCTGGAAGAAAGGACCAAGACTGCATTGGATAAGCCTGTTCTGGACCGCGATGGCGTGCCCACCCCGATTTCCGGACTTTCGGTCATGAATAAACTGCTGATTGCTATAATCGTCCCTTTGGTTATCGTAGCGATCGCGGTCGGCATCTACCTTTCGAAGGGGATCTCCACCCAATACGAACGGCTTTTGAACCAGGCACGCGGGGCAGTGGCCAGCGCTCAATCGGCAAAAACACCGGAACAACAGCGCGACAACTGGCAGACTGCCTACACCTGGCTTGCCCAGGCAGAGACCTACAAAACCAGTGACGAGCTGGTTCAGATGAAAGCCGAAGTTCAGAAAGCGCTTGATAGCCTGACTGGGGCGGTTCAACTGACCTTTACCAAGATCCTCTCTTCGGCGCAGATTGGTGCCGATGCCAGCTTGAGGGAAGTAATCACTATCGGAAACGACCTCTTCGCGCTTGATCTCAATGCTGGCAAGGTGCTTCATATGACGCACGATGAAAAAGGCTATCTCTTTGACGCGGCTTTCAGCTGTGGCGTCGGCCAGCAGCAGGGCAAGATGCTTGGCAAGGTCGTCGCGATGGCTCAAATACCGCTCAGCAACAAACATGAAGCGCCTTTGCTGGTACTCGACGAACAAGGCAATGCTGCCTTCTGTAAACCAGGTTCTGAAGCTGCTGTAATCACACTGGTGGCTCCAGAGGGCGGTTGGGGCAAGATCCAAAAGATGTATTACGATACCAATAACAGCCGGTTGTACATCTTTGACCCAGTCAAGAATGGTTTGTGGATTTATACCGGTTTTGCCGATGAATTCCCCAAGGCACCCATCCCTTATTTTGACGAACCAAGCTTCGCCCTGAGCGATGTGGTCGACATGGTGATCAATCGGGACGAATCCTTCTACCTTTTTAAAGATGGGCACACAGCCCATTGCCTGGCATCATCTGTTACTGGATCAGTCACTTGTGAAAACCCCATGTCTTATCTTGATCAACGGCCGGGTAAAGAAGGGGGTCCAATGACTGAAAGCAAATTCACGCACCTCAGTTATGCGCCTGCCCCGGATGCCTCGATCTATTATTTGGATCCACAGGATGCCTCGCTTTATCAATTTAGCCTTAAGCTCAACCTGAATGATGTCAAACGAGCAGCCGCGGTTTCACCCTTTAATTTTTCAAATGGGGTGACGGCCTTCGGTATGGCGAATGATCGCATCGTTTACCTCGCCTTTGGCCCGGATCTCTACGCTTCACCTCTTCCGTAAGCGCCAAACAGAAGCAAAACCAGCCTCCAATCCATTTGCGGTGTTACAATTTGACACTGTTACGTGCCTGCGCTTTTGCAGGCAAATATCTAGTTATCAAGGAGAGGTATGGCCCAAGAAGATCCCAGAATGCAAAAATTGAACCAGAAAAAGGCAGCCAATTTACTTGGCGGAGGTCAGGCGCGCATTGATCGCCAGCATGCCAAAGGCAGCTTGACGGCACGTGAACGTATTGAGCTCTTTCTTGACCCCGGTACTTTCCGGGAATTGGATGCTTTTGTAACCCAGCAAGCCGACCCAGGTGCTGAAAGCATCCCAGGGGATGGCGTTGTGACTGGTTACGGTAAAGTGGATGGCCGTCAGGTTTATGTCTATGCTCAGGATTTCACCGTCCAGGGTGGGGCCTTGGGTGAGATGCATGCCATCAAAATTTGCCGCATGATGGATCTGGCCGCGAAAACCGGTTCCCCAGTAGTTGGCATGATCGATTCTGGTGGGGCACGTATTCAGGAAGGTGTCAAGAGCCTGGGTGGGTATGGCAAGATCTTCCGCAAGAA
>CAYVRH010000038.1:0-6154 GCA_964452955.1 uncultured Anaerolineaceae bacterium
TGCCAGCCCGGCCTGCTTGCTGTAATGTACGGGCGATTGACCCAGGATAGCCGGCTATCAATACGCTTTCAAGTTCTCCGATATCAATGCCCAATTCCAGGGCTGAGGTAGCCACCACCAGACGGATTTTGCCGTTTTTAAAACCATCTTCAATCTCGCGACGGTCTGCCTTCAAGTAACCGGAGCGATAACCCCGAATCAGGCTGCGGGTGGGCGCATCAACGCTCTCCTGCAGATAGGTCAGGATCATCTCGACCGTTCGGCGTGTGCGGGCAAAAATCAGGCTTTGCCGACCTGCCGCGAGCAATTGTTTGGAGAGTTGGATGCTGGTCTGTAAAACACTCTTGCGAATGCCAAGTTGTTCGTTGATCAAAGGTGGATTGTAGATTAAGAAATTCTTTTCGCCATGCGGCGAGCCATCATCCCTGAGAATGGATACTGGCATTTCAATCAGTTTTTGACTCAATTCTTCCGGGTTGCCGATGGTAGCAGAAGTCATAACAAACTGTGGGAACCCGCCATAAAAAGCCGCAATACGTTTTAGCCGGCGGATGATGTTGGCAACATGCGAGCCAAATACACCTCTGTAGGTGTGGATTTCATCGATGATCACATAACGCAACCCGCTTAGGAATCGCCTCCAGTTGGTGTGATGGGGAAGGATACCCTGGTGCAGCATATCGGGGTTGGTGATAAGAATGTTCGCTTTTTGACGGATATCGGAGCGGTGATGTCCAGGTGTGTCACCGTCGTAGATGCCTACCCTAACGGACTCGCGCTTTTCGGTACTACCAACAAGGGTCTGAATATGTTTTACCTGGTCCTGAGCTAATGCTTTGGTCGGAAAAAGGTACAAAGCCGTAGCAGTCGGATCTTTCAGTAAAGCATTCAAGACTGGCAGGTTATAGCAAAGTGTCTTCCCACTGGCTGTGCCCGTTGCAATTACCAGGTTTTCACCCGTCTGCAGGAGCTCCAAAGCTTTAGCTTGATGTGAATACAAGCTCGGAATTCCTCCACTCTTTAAACTCTGGACAAGAGTAGGATCCAGCTCAAATGGAAAATTTGCGGTTATCGCTGGCTTCGGAGCAGTCCTTACCCAGCAAGCCAGGTTGGCAGTAATCTCGGGATCTTTCTGCCAACTCTGGATAACTTGATCGATATTCATTATCACAGCGGTTATTACGTCACTATTTGCGATTATTGCGCGTAGCTAATGTCTTTTTTGTTGCGTCACGAATTAATAAGTCCATGATTGGATATACCAATCCGCCAAGATGGGTTGCCAGCCAGTACATAAATTTGGCATTCCAACCCGGCACAATGACATATCTATTTCGTGCGACATCTTGCAGGATGGTTTTAGCCACAAAGTCTGGTTTCAACGGTTTGTCTGAGCCAGCCAGGATAGCTGTTTCTGGTGGTTTATACTGCGTTTCCCACTCAAGTTGGGGGGTATCGGTATCTGGGGGAAAAACAATCGAAACTTTTATCCCTTTAGGTTTCAATTCTGCCCTGAGCGTATCCGTGAACCCTCTAACCGCAAATTTGGCACCGGAATAAGCTGTATAGCCAAATGCGCCGATGACACCTGCCATGGAAGAAATATTAATAATGTGCCCCGAACCGCGCTTGATCAAGTGTGGTAGAAAGGCCTTAATAATGTTCACAGTGCCATGGAAATCAATGTCCATAGTCCATTTATAAACATCGATAGGCAGTTCTTCTACATAACCTGGCCTAGCCACACCGGCACAATTGAAGATAAAATCAGGCAGCCCGGCTGAGGTGATAATATCATCCGCGGCATCCAGAACGGCATCATAATCAGCCACATCCACGCTGTATGTCCAAAGAAACTGATTAACACCATCGTTCAGCGAAGTAACCGATGTTTTAGCAAAATCGAGTTTCTCCTCATCTCTTGCCAAAATGATGATGGAACAGCATTGTTTATAAAGATTTTTAACCAACTCAAGACCAATGCCACTCGAGCCACCGGTTATTAGGGCTAATTTACCTTCATAAATGTTTTTCAAAGTTTATCCTCCACACCCTGCGCAATTACCCGAATGACAACTTCCGCAACTATGTCCGCTATTCAGGCTTTTTCCATCTGAAATGGCGTTAACTCTTGAAAGCTGCCTGACACAACGGAAACTGCCGCACTTGGGGCAGGGGTGTGGTTCATCGGCAGAAGAAAATGAACGTAGTTCTT
Organism: uncultured Anaerolineaceae bacterium; assembly: GCA_964452955.1. GTDB lineage: Bacteria > Chloroflexota > Anaerolineae > Anaerolineales > Anaerolineaceae > Mesolinea. Next base: position 2,216 of record CAYVRH010000038.1, read on the forward strand.
CATAACGCTGCTGACAATCTTTGCATAGATATTCGTAAAGCGGCATTTACTCGTTAGTCCTTGTGCTTGGTCTCAAAGCGGGGGTGTAACGCCCTCGTATGGCGGGAATTAAGTATTCGTAGAAAGAGCGCTGCACATCATAATCTGGCGCCCAAGCCCAATCTTTCCTCGCCGCTGAGTCGTCAATATCATTCGGCCAGGTGTCTACAATACCCTGACGTTTTAGGTCTGGTACAAAGTCAATTTCAGCCTTGGGGAAAGCAGAAAGGGTGATATCGGCCAGTTCCTGGGCAGTTAACGAAAAACTGGTGACGTTGTAGGCGGTTTGGGAAAGTGCTTCTCTGGGAGCTTCTTCGAGACGAATCAAAGACTTGATGGCATCCGGCATCACCATAAAAGGTAAGGTAGCGTCTGGCCGCACAAAGCAATGGTAAGGTTCGCCTTTGGCAGCGGCATGCAACATTTCAGGGCCATAATCACTTGTACCCCCAGTTGGTATGGTTTCAGCGCTGATCAGCCCCGGGAAACGCACACAGCGGAAGTCCACCATCGGCCTGGAATTGGCATCTGCCCCCAATTGGCGATAATGTTTACTGTAATAGAAGCCTAAACGTTCCACATAAAGCTTATTGCAACCGTACATGGTGGTGGGGAAGGTGTATTCATCCTCCTTAAGTTTGCCTGTCCGCGCTTTTTCAGCCTGATTGGGAATACCATAAGCCGCTATGGAGCTTGGATAAATGAATTTAACAGACTCACCCTGCCAGGCAGATTGTTCAACTGCCAAGCGTAGTAAGTTCATTGTGCCTTCAACGTTAATCTTGTGGGCAGTTTCGGGGTTGTATTCAGCCTTGGTGGAAAGGATGGAAGCCAAATGGTAAACGGTTCTAATCTGGTGTTCCACAACAAGGCGACCTAACATGGTTTGGTCCAGAATGTCGCCAACCACGCAAGCCTTTACTTCATCGCTCAGACTCTCATCGAGTGGATTCACATCCAAAGCGACAATTTGTTTGCCTGCCTTAGCCAGGTAATGGATCAGGCCATGACCAATTTCACCATTTGCCCCTGTTATCAAGACGACTTCATCACGCATTTTTCTCTCCATTAATCAGTTACCGTTGGCCATCAAGGTGAGTTTCCTGGACACGGTTCTTGTAGATTTTACTGCATTAAGGTGTTCTGAAATGGTATGTTTACCTTACCATGATGTAGAATGGGGTCAGAATATACTTGCGCTCATGAAAAATAAGCAGTCCCAGATTTTCCGATTAATTCTATTAACCTTCTTTATGCTCACTTCTTGTGTGCCAGGAGAACGTTATTACATACCAAAAACACCGGTTTTATCCCCCAACCTGGCCACTTTACCCGTCCCCGCGGAAGCAACACAAGTCAATGCAGATTCGCATGCGGTCGTAGGAGATTTGAAAATTAGTCAAATCCAAGGTAAACAACACCGTTCTCCATACGATGGCCAGACGGTAAAGAACATCTTGGGAGTTGTGACAGCTGTACGGGGAGATGGATTTTTCTTACAGGACGTGCAAACGGATGGTGACCCACACACATCTGATGGCGTCTTCGTAAAACCAAATGGTAATTGCGATCCGACCATAGGCGATTTGCTTCTATTAACGCAGGCAGTTGTGCGTGAATATAACCCCGCGGGTATCGGCGAGAATTCCCTCACGATCACAAATCTGATTGCTGAGAAATGTAATCTTCAGCAAAGGTCATTTCCGGTACCTGAACCTGTCGTCATTGGTGAAGGTGGGCGGGTACCTCCAGGTGAAATCATCGAAAACGATACCCAAGGCTATGTCACTCAGAATAACACATACGACCCGGAAGAAGATGGCCTGGATTTCTACGAAAGCCTTGAAGGCATGCTTGTTCAAGTGAACGATGCCATCGCGGTCAGCACCAAGAATAGTTACCGGAACGTGAGTGTAGTGGGGGATAACGGTCGGTTTACGAATGCGCTTTCGTCAGAAGGCTTCATGGTTATCCGGGAGGGTGATTTCAATCCGGAACGCTTGTTATTGGATGATGATTTTATCGTGATGCCGAACATTCAAGTTGGTGCCCGATTTACAGAACCAATCGTTGGCATCATCGACTACAACTTTGGCGAGTACAACCTTGAGCCGACCAAACGACAGGTTTTCTCACAAGGTTCCCAACATACTCAAAGCCTTGAGAATAGTTCCATCCCAGGAGAGCTTTCAGTAGTTAGTTACAACGTTGAAAATCTGGACCCGGTAGCCCGCCCAGACAGACTAAAAAAACTGGCAGAAGAAATTGTTAGTCAGTTAGCCTCGCCCGATATTTTGGCGTTTCAGGAAGTGATGGACAATGATGGCGGAATAGATTCCAGCGTTACAAGCGCCAATGAAACCATTAAAGCCATAATCGCGGCCATCAAAGCTGCCGGTGGACCAGCGTATCGTTGGGTGAACGTAGACCCTATTGATGATGCGGATGGCGGCGTACCTGGCGGTAATATCCGGCCAGTCATTCTCTATCGCGCCGATAAGGGGATAGAAACAGTTGGTTGGAATCCCGCCAAATCGGACCAGCCGCTCACGATTAAGAGCCAATCTGGTCAGATTCAACTTTCCAACAATCCTGCCAGGTTGGGAATTGGAAACTACTTTTTTAATGGTAGCCGCAAGCCCCTGATAACCAGATTCACGTATCAAGGGTCACCTTTTTACGTCATCAACGCGCATCTGAAATCAAAGAGTGAAGATGGACCCTTATACGGAGAAATTCAACCCCCTCCACTCGAGACTCTTAAACAACGAATTGGTCAGGCTCAATTTATTGCCAAGACCATCTCGCAGATTCTTTCATTAGAAGTGAATGCAAAGATCATCCTGCTTGGCGATCTAAATGACTTCCCTTGGACAGAACCGCTGAAAGAATTGGAGAACAGTGGCATGCAAAATCTGATTCTTAGCTTACCAGAAAACGAACGGTTCACTTATTCACACTCAGGCATGGGGCAAGTGCTCGACCATATTCTGGTAAGCCCTGCTTTGGCTAATCAAGTTATGGATTTCAAAGTTCTGCACTTAAATACCCTAAAACTACCAGCTGATCAACTGAGCGATCACGACCCTGTTTACACTTTGTTGAAATGGCAGAACTAGGCTACACAAGCAACTCAGTTGCTAGATATGATAGGTTTAAGATAAAATTTATGCGTTCTGTTATGACTTGCGCTCGAGAAAAGTTGAGCTTGTTGACCATCTTGTGGGATTGTTGTAAAACGGAGGCTGATGTTGACTGAAGCAGTGAAACCTATCAAGAGCAGGAAAAAGCATGAGAGCTCGTTGCGCATGGTGATCCTTCGCGAGCAAATCGAAGGGTACCTCTTTATTCTTCCAGCGGCTATTATTATTTTTGTTTTTGGACTCTTCCCGATTGGTTACTCTCTGTATATGAGCTTACACCAGTGGATTATCAATCGCACTGCCTTTGTCGGTGACGCGAACTATGTGAAGCTTTTTGGTAGTTGGAATAATTTTGCTCTTGCTGTCATGGGGATAGCGTTCTTCGCGCTGGCATTTTTCTTCTGGTCCAAGGGCTTGAAGTCCAAGCGTCTTGGTGTGCGGCTCAGCCAACTGCTTGGGGCAGTAGCATTGCTTGTCGGTGGAGCTATTTTTACGACTGGCTGGGCGCAGATGTCGAAAACTGGCGATCCTGCTTTCCTGCGTTCCTTGGTGATTACCCTATACTACGCCCTAGCTTCGGTACCAATCCAGATCATGGTTGGTATGTTTTTGGCCTATTTGCTCTATCAGAATATCAAAGGCAAAGACTTTTTCCGCTTGATTTTCTTTCTGCCTTACGTGCTGCCTTCGGTTGCCACAGCGGTTGTTTTCAAGATCATATTCTCAAAGAGTGAATCCTCTTTCGCCAACCTGGTGC
>CAYVRH010000038.1:6164-9299 GCA_964452955.1 uncultured Anaerolineaceae bacterium
TGAAATGGACCTATGAGCCAAAAACATTTCTGGGTCTCCTGGGATCAGACATAAAAGGCTTCTTGGCCGGCCCCAGCCTGGCATTGGTTACGATTGTTATTTACGGTTTATGGACCTTTATTGGCTACAACGTGGTAATTTTCTTGGCAGGGCTTGGCAACATCCCAAAGGAAACTTACGAAGCCGCTGAAATGGATGGAGCCACCAAGAGCCAAAAGTTTTGGAAAATAACGATGCCATTGCTTTCACCTGTTACTTTTTACCTTACACTGATTTCGTTCATTGGCACGTTCAAGGCTTTTAATCACATCTTTGTCATGCGCACCACAGCCGCCAAAGCAACAGTGACCACTACCAGCTTGTTAATTTTTGATCGCTTTTACACCGATGGCAACTATGGTATGGCAACCGCTATGTCCATAGTTTTATTCCTCGTGATTCTTGGATTAACTTTTGCGCAAAACCAACTCATGAAAGAGAGGGTCTTCTATGGTTGAGCCTGCCGCAAAAAAGGTGAACTTGAACCCTAAAATGCCATCTTCAGGTGTTGGAATCAAAGCTGACAAGCCATTCTTAGGTCAAGCAATCATTTACTTGATCCTGATTTTCGGTGCAGTTATTGCCATCATTCCTTTTTTCTGGATGATCTCAAACTCTTTGATGACCTGGGGAGAGACCATCGTCAATAAATTGCTGCCAGCAACCCCCAATTGGAAAAACTATTCTGATGTCGTTGAACAAATCAAGCTTGGCAAGCTCTTTCTTAATAGTGTTTTGTTAGCCCTCGGAACAATATCAGGCTTGCTTTTTACATCCATCTTGGCTGGTTATGCCTTTGCGTCCATTACCTTTAAGGGTAAGGACATCATTTTTGCGGCATTTTTGGCCACCATGATGATCCCTGAATCGGTCACCTTGTTACCAAACTACCTGATGATTCAAAACCGCATTTTGCCAATGCCAGGTGGATCGTGGATGAATACCTATTGGGCGCTGACTGTTCCTTTTATGGCAAACGCGTTCAGTATCTTCCTGCTGCGTCAGTTCTTTGCGCAGGTGCCCAAAGAACTGTGGGATGCAGCCCGCATGGATGGCGCGGACCATTTGCGATATTTGGTGCAGATAGTTTTGCCGATCAGCAAGGCTCCCATCCTGACCGTGGTCTTGTTTGCCTTTACCGCCTCGTGGAACGCTCTGCAATGGCCTTTGCTGGTCACTACCAAGGAAGTTTGGCGACCTATGGTCCTTGGTCTCTACTCCTACATTACGGGAGAAGGCGGTCCCCAAACTAACCTGTCCATGGCAGCCGCAGTGCTGACCATCATCCCGATACTGATCTTCTATTTCCTGGTGCAAAAACAGTTTACGCAGGGAATTGCAACGACAGGCTTAAAAGGATAAGATTAATTTAGGATATTACGGGTTTCATGTTCCCGTGAATCAACTCTAACCATAAAAATGGAGGTTTTTTTACATGAAGAAGAGATTTGTAGCCATCTTTGCAGTCCTGATGATTGCTGCCATGGTATTGGGTGCATGTGCCCAACCTGCTGCAGCCCCCACCCAGGCTCCTGCCGCTGAGCCCACTAAAGCTCCTGCTGTTGAACCCACCGCCGCTCCTGTTGTTGAACCCACCGCGGCCCCCGCTGCTGAGCCCGCCGGCCCTGTTTCCGCTTTCGCGGACGTTGTTCCTGCCAAAAATATCGTCTATTGGCACCAAAATACAGGCCCCAAATCTGAAGCCTTGAAGGCTTTGGTTGATGAATTTAACGCGACCAACGAATGGGGCATTCAGGTTGAAGCCGTTGAAGCTGGCGGTTATGGTGACATCTATAAGAAGATGATGCCAATCCTCAATACCAAAGACGTACCGGATATCGTTGTAGGCTATCAGAACAATGTTGCCGCTTACAACCTCAACAATTCCATTGTTGACATGACCCCCTACATCAACGATCCTGTATATGGTATCTCCGAAGCCGATCAAAAGGACTTTGTGCCTGCTTTCTTCGCCCAGGATGTATACCCAACCTATAACAATGCCCGCCTCGGCATCCCACCAAACCGCTCCATGGAAGTTCTTTTCTACAACGTGGAATGGCTAAAGGAACTTGGCTATGAGAATCCCCCAGCCACCCCAACAGAATTTGCTGAAATGGCTCTCAAAGCCACCACACAGAAATTCTCCAAAGCCAAGGGTGAAAAAGCCAAGGGCTTCGAACTCTGGGCGGATGATGCCTCCCACTTTGCAGCTTGGGTCTTTGCATTTGGCGGCGATATCTACGATACGACAACCAACCAGTTCACCTACAACGGCGAAGCTGCTTTGGCTGCTGCCACCTTCCTGCAGGACATGTACAAAAGTGGTGCAGCTGTCTCTCCTGATGTGCAATACGGCGATCAGGGAGACTTTGGCAATGGCGACGTGCTCTTCTACATCGGTTCCACCTCTGGTATTCCGTATGTAGTCAGCGCTGTTGCTGAAGGCGCAAATTTCCAATGGGAAGCTGCCCCACTGCCTCATACCACTGCTGAACCTGTTCAGAATATCTATGGTGCTTCCGTGTCTATGCCCAAGTCTGGCGATCCCGCCCGCGAACTGGCCGCCTGGTTGTTCCTACGCTGGTTCACTACACCTGAAGTGAACGGTAAATGGGCTGCTACTTCCAATTACTTCCCCTCTCGCCTGTCAGCGGTACCTTTACTCGCAGAAACCTTCGAGAAACTTCCACAGTTTAAGACTGCCTATGACATGCTGAAGTACAACAACAAGTTTGAACCCCCAGTGCCCGGATATGATCCTATCCGTGTTATGGTCGGCGAAGCCGTGCACGCCTTTACAGACGATACCACTGCTGATGTCAAGACCGTTCTTGACGGTCTGAACACTGCCGCCAATGAAAAACTGGCCGAATTCATGTCCCAGATCCAGAAATAAGTTTTAGCATTTGAAAATGCCTCCCAGATTTTTGGGAGGCATTTTTTATAGGCAAGTTTCCGATCTTGTTGATTGTCTTTCGAAAAATCGGATCTTCTAAGAATAATCTGAGATTATCAAGATATGCTATACTCAGCTTACCGGGGATGCCAGGTCTCGACGGGAGACACGGGTCCCGGATTGCGAGCCGAGAGGTA
>CAYVRH010000039.1:0-8268 GCA_964452955.1 uncultured Anaerolineaceae bacterium
AGGACGCGGCCCTCTCAAGGCCAAAACCGGGATTCGAATTCCCGTGGGGGCATCTATTTTTAAGCTGAGTACAGCTTATAATCTAGCTTCAGATGCAGAGCAACCTCTACACCATTCAATATCCCAGGAAGTCGCTTTTTAGAGCTTTCGCCAAGCGCGTTGTGCGGGTTTTACTCAAACTTTTTGCGCGTCTTTCTGTTGAAGGACTCGAAAAAATCCCCGCCGATGGCCCGGTTATTCTGGCAGTCAATCATGTGCATGTCCTTGAAGTTGCCTTAACGGTCGCGGTCCCCAGGCGCCAGGTGGAACTGATCGGGAATGGCGACATCCCCTTCGACCCGGCTTATGGCTGGCTGGCAAATGCTTATGGCTTTATCCCTGTACAGCGTGGCTCCCTCGACCGTCAAGCCCTACGCATGGGTATGGATGTTTTACGTCAAGGCGGTGTTCTGGGGATCTTCCCGGAGGGAGGTATCTGGGACCAAGCAAATATGGACCCGCAAATTGGTGTCTCGCTAATTGCCCAGCGCACCCAAACCCCCGTCATTCCCATCGCTTGTGGTGGCATGAAAGGGGTCATGAGCCAGATTCTCAAGCTTAAACGCCCCATCATCAGTATGAAGATAGGGGAGATCATCCCACCGCCACCCGCTACTGCCAGTTACAACAAAGAAGCCCTCAAGGCACATGCCGGCCATATCTTGAGGAAAATCCAGGAATTACTGCCCGAAAATGAACGCCAAGTCATTGGCGAGGCTGAGCATTATGCAGTCATGGATTTGGGCATGGATGGTGATGAAAAGCTTGAAGAGCTTATGCCTGAATCTGAGGGTCTGGTACTGGCAAAACTGCTTTCCATGCCATCTTTTCTTGATATCCTTGATCGCAACTTAAAGATACCGGTTGAACCAATGCAATCCCCTGAGCGGCCGTGGAAGGCTGCCCACTGGCGCAGGAGCATTGATTCACTTCTGAGCTATGACAGCCAAAACCCGGGCTTTTTTCGTTACCGTTTTGGCATTGACGGTGGCTTACAGGTTGGACCAGCACTCAGACGGCTTAGAAAGTTCATTGAAAGGGCCAATAACCTGCGAAAAACCTTGCGCTTACGGGTGCAACGCTCACGCCGCTATAAAAATGGGGAAATGCAGACCACCATTCTTGAATACGAAATCCTGCCTGACAACTAAATAACCACGGTCAACGATCGCGGTTTTTGATGACGAAAGGGCTTAGCTTCTTCCGGATTATTGATTAATCTAGTATTTGATATCCCTGATGGAGAGCTGCGTTTCACAGCGACCCATGTATTCATTCTCTGAGAAGGTATAAGCCAGGTCAACACTGGGCGGCAGGCTGCCAGCCAAATGTCCCAGCCCGAAAGCAATGGCAGGGAAGTCCACCTGGCCAGCCTTAACACGGAAGCGCAAATGTTTGCCATCTTTGGTGGCAGTCACGTTGGAAACCGAGCAATTGAAACTACAGAAAAGCGCGTCTGGGTTACCGCGACCAGTAGGCTGCAAGAGTTCCATGGCCTTGAATATTTCCGGAAGGTCCTGGGCAGTCAGCGCTTCAAGATTGATGGGCATGTCTATTTTAAGAAATGGACTGGGCCAGGGTTCACCAATGACCTCAAGAGCAATTTGGTTCATACGGCGTGTAAACTCTGGGATATTAGCCTTTGGGATGGTAAGCCCAGCCGCAGCCGCGTGGCCACCGTGCCTGATGAGCAAGTCATTGCATTGGTCCAGAGCGGCATTAATATCAAAGTCTTCAATCGACCGGCAGGAAGCCTTGACGTGATGCTCGGTTTCATACCCGATGATGGTGGGTTTATAGGTGGCTTCCACAACTTTTGAAGCCGCGATACCGACCACACCCTCGTTGAACTCAGGCGAGTAGACGAAGATCACGCGCGTAGTTGGGTCTTCAAGCAATGGCGATTCCAGGGTTTTTGAAACAACCGCTTCCGTAATATCCTGACGCTGGCTGTTCTGACTATCAAGTTTTTGGGCTAATTCCCCGGCCTGGCGCAGGTCGCGTGAAGTGAGTAGGTTAAAAGCAGCCAGCGCGGATTCCAACCGTCCGGATGCATTCAGGCGGGGGCCAATTTTGAAACCGATATCCACGGCATCCAAAGCGTCCAGTCGCACCCGGCTGACCTGGCTCAGGGAAAACAAACCCTGGCGGGTGACCTGGCGGGCTTTTTGCAGACCCTTGTAAACAAGCGAGCGATTCTCAGCCTCTAAACTTACAATATCGGCAACACTGCCAATGGCAACCAGATCCAGCCAATCTTCAGCTTTTACACCCATGGTTGGGAAGCGCTGCAGATAGGCTTGAACCAGTTTGTAAGCAATGCCTACGCCGGCAAATTCCTTAAAGGGATAAGCATTGTCAGAACGGTGCGCATTAATGACCGCGTTCGCGGGGGGTAGTTCAAGCCCCAACTCATGATGATCGGTGATGATGATATCCATACCCAGAGAACGGGCACGAGTAACCTCAGCCGTGGAGCGAATGCCACAATCCACTGTGATGATCAACTGGATTCCCTCGCTTGCCAATTGGTCCATGGCTTCGAGGTTAAGGCCGTAACCTTCCTCTGAACGGCTGGGAATGTAAACACGAGCTACCATGCCAAGGGCGGCAAAGAATTCGAAAAGCAGGGATGAAGCCGTTACCCCATCCACATCGTAGTCGCCATAAATGGCAACCTTGCCCCCGGTGGATATGGTGCTGTGGATCAGTTCAACCGCGCTGTGCATGTCCTGCAGGAGAAACGGATTGGTTTCGTCAGTTACTTCGCGGGAGAGATAAGCAAAGGCTGCTTCGCGGTCTTTGATACCGCGGTTAAAGAGCAGTTGACGCAAAAAAGGTGAAAATTCTTGCAGCGCCTGGTCGATTTCAGTTGGAATTTCTGGGGCAATTTTCCAGTCTTTTTGAATGCGTGGTTTTGGGTTCATCGGTTCTCTCCGGACCAATTGTAACTGAAAGCACTTACGAAAACCCACATTTCCTCATCCACCTCTTTAAGGGGAACAAGAGGCCGCGCTTATGCACAGAATTAAAGCTTGCGAGGGCGGCTGTGGTAAAATGCCGGTATATACACCGGTTCGGAGGATTTTGCATGGCAAAAAAAGCAGGTATGGGTAAGGTTGTTTCCAGTTTTGAGGTCAAAAAAGGCCTCGCTGAGATGTTAAAAGGTGGCGTGATCATGGATGTGGTCACGGCAGAGCATGCACGTATCGCGGAAGACGCGGGTGCCTGCGCCGTCATGGCTTTGGAACGCGTACCGGCAGACATCCGGGCAACTGGCGGGGTCGCGCGCATGTCGGACCCTGAGCTCATCCTTCAAATCATGGACGCGGTCTCCATCCCTGTGATGGCCAAAGCCCGCATTGGCCACTTTGTGGAAGCCCAAATTCTGGAAGCGCTAGGTGTTGATTACATTGACGAGTCCGAAGTTTTAACCCCGGCTGATGAGTCCTTCCACATCAATAAACACGACTTTAAAGTCCCATTTGTTTGCGGTTGCCGCAACTTGGGCGAAGCTTTACGGCGCATTGGGGAAGGCGCTGCGATGATGCGCACCAAGGGTGAGGCAGGAACCGGCGACGTGGTGGAAGCTGTCAAGCATGCCCGTTCGCTTTTTGGCGATATCCGTGTGCTGCAAAGCCTACCCGAAGAAGAAGTGATGACCTTTGCCAAGAATATCGGCGCGCCATATGAGCTCTGCCTGGAAACACGTAAGCTTGGCCGCCTGCCAGTTGTAAACTTTGCCGCCGGTGGCATTGCCACACCAGCTGATGCAGCCTTAATGATGCAATTAGGCGTGGACGGCGTCTTCGTGGGCTCAGGCATCTTTAAGTCCGGAGATCCTGCCAAGCGCGCGTCTGCCATTGTGAAAGCGACGACCCATTACAATGAGCCCAAATTGCTGGCAGAAATCAGCCGCAACCTGGGCGAGCCCATGGTTGGCCGCACAGTCGATAGCTTGGCGGATGGCGACAAATTGGCCGTCCGCGGCTGGTAATTCAGGAAAGAGTCTTCTTGATCATTGGCGTCCTCGCCCTCCAGGGCGACTTTCGAGAGCATCGTGCAGCCCTGAAAAAACTGGGTATTGAAAGCCGCGAAGTGAAAGCCAATGAGGACCTGGTTGGTTTGGATGGCCTGATCATACCAGGAGGGGAATCGACCACCATGGGCAAGCTGATGGTGGATTACGGCATGCTTGAACCGCTTCAAAGCTTTGGCAAGGCCAACCCCATCTGGGGAACTTGCGCGGGAGCGATTATGCTATCAAAAGATTCGGGCCGGAAACAACCCTTGCTTGGGCTGATGGATTGCGATACCACCCGCAACGCTTTTGGCAGGCAAGTGGATTCCTTTGAGATTGAGATCCCGGTGCCCTTCCTCGAGCCGGCCAAGCCGGATTATCACCTGACATTCATCCGTGGGCCAATCTTCAACCGTGTCTATGGAAACGCGCGCCCCTTGCTGGAATTGCCTGACGGAAAAATAGTTGCCGTCCAGGATGGCCATTTGCTGGGTACCTCCTTTCACCCTGAATTGACCGATGACCTACGCTTCCACCGATATTTTGTGGAGATGGTAAAACGGACCCGCGCGAACTGACCCTGCCCGATTTACCGCTCTTGCTGAAGAGCACGGCACGGCTGCAAAGCCTGGACACTTATCGCTTTTACACGCGCGGAAACCCCCTCAACACCCACAACTTGCTGGCAGTTCTCAACCCTTCATCGACTGTAAAAACGATCGTCCTGAATCAAGAAGGCCTGAGAAGTTACATCCAGGTACGCGTTGAGGATGGAAAATCGCGTGCCCAACTGGATTATCTTCTCCCTTGTGAAGGAGTTGATGAGCTCAACCCACGGTTGTTGGAAGCTGCCATCAAAGTGGCCGGCGAATGGGGTGCACAGGTTTTATTGACCGACTTACCGTCGGAATCTGCCTGCCAATCGACTTTCAAGCGTTTGGGTTTCATTTTCTGGGCAAGACAAAAGATTTATCGCCTTGACCAAGCAAAAAGCAACCGAGGACCGGTGAACTTCAAGTGGCGCACATGGACCAGCGCAGACATCCCCGCGCTTGAATCCATTTACCGCAGTCTGGTGCCGGGTCTATTCCAACCCATCGAACAACTCACCCGCAAAGCTCGGCTGGGTTTGATTCTTCAGGATGATAAAGGCAGGTACCTTGGTTTTGTGGACTATGACGAAGGCCCCAAAGGTATCTGGCTGCAACCTTTTCTGCTGCCAGAACTGACTGACGCGGAATTGATACGTGACATACTGACCGCATTGCGTACCCTTCGAAGTGTTCCGATTTACTTGAGCGCGCGCTCTTACCAACCCTGGGTGGATGCTCTCGCCCAAAATGCTGGCGCGACTTTGCTTTCTGAGCAAAACCTATTGGTCAAGTATCTCGCCGCGCCCGTTCCCACTCCTGAAGCTGTGAAGGACTTCCGGCTGGAAAAAAGCAGAATCGAAGGCAGCATCCCGACGTGAAAGTCAAAATTGATCAAACACCCCAGTCCCTCAAGCGATGATAATTGAATCAAAGAAGGATAATTCCTGTCTTGATTGTTGGATTTGATCCGATTTGACCGCAGATACCAGCGAATATATTGAATTGCTTGCTTATTTAGCCCTTAGCTTTAAAATTAATATGCAAGTATTTTGAACGGAGATTGAAACTTTACATGACAAATAACCAGCAACGAATAACTGACGATTTGGACGCTATGCTCGCAGTATTCCCTCCAGAGTTGGTACAGGCAGTCCACTCACGCGACCACTTTGATCAGTTAATTGAAGTAATTCTTGACCTGGGCCGAAAGCCCAGCGCACGCTTCTTTGAAGAAGAAATTACACTTCTTCCCCGTCCTGTCTCCCAGGAAGATTTGGAATACGTGATCACCCGGATTGGTGATTTTGATGCCGACAACCGGGCTGGCATGGAACGCACACTGCACCGCATCTCAGCCATCCGCAACCGCAAGGGTAAGATTGTGGGTCTCACCTGCCGGGTTGGACGTGCCGTTTATGGCACCATTGACATTATCAATGACCTGGTCGAAAGCGGCGAATCCATCCTGATCCTTGGGCGTCCTGGCGTTGGGAAGACGACCATGCTGCGCGAGGCTGCCCGCATCCTGGCTGAGTCCAAGCGTGTGGTGATTGTGGACACCTCCAATGAAATTGGTGGAGATGGCGATGTGCCGCATCCGGCTGTGGGCAATGCCCGGCGTATGCAGGTTCCCAAGCCTTCTTTGCAGCATGAAGTCATGATTGAGGCCGTAGAAAATCACAATCCGGAAGTGATTGTGATTGATGAAATCGGCCGCGAATTGGAAGCCCTGGCTGCCCGCACGATCGCTGAGCGGGGTGTGCAGTTGATCGGTACCGCGCATGGTACCGCCTTGGAAAACCTGTTGATGAACCCGACCCTTTCTGACCTGGTGGGCGGTATTGAATCAGTAACCCTTTCGGATGAAGAAGCCCGCCGGCGCGGAACGCAAAAGACCGTGCTTGAGCGGCGTTCGCCACCGACTTTTTCCGTCTTGGTAGAAATGCTCAGTCGTGACCGGGTGGCAGTCCATCGGGATGTCGCCTCTGCGGTGGATTCCATCCTACGAGGGTATCCCATCCCAGCGGAAGAACGCTATTGGGATGAAAAAGGTAAGATTCGTTCTGTGAAGGCGACGGCTCCAGCTGCGCCCACGGTTTCGCAATCCTTGAAAACAGGGAATGGCATGGAAAAATCACCGTTCCAGCGCTCAAATGCCGGTTACCAAAGGAGTAGCAGTTCAGGTGAACGGGACGCTCGCCAAAAATACCCCGCGGCATTTACCGACAGGCAAAATGGTGTTGAACGGGAAGCAGAACGAAGCTCGGCAGCGTTTTTCATGGAAGAGCCTTATGACCAGCTGCAGGTACAAGCTGGCCCGGAGGTCAAGAACATTTATGCCTACGGTGTTGCCCGCAACCGCTTAATCCAGGTTATAAAAGCCTTAAATGTGCCTGCCCGCGTGGTCCGCACACCTGAAGAGGCTGACACCTTTGTGACGCAGCGACGCTACTATCGGGAACATCTGCAACCCATAACAGACGCTGAAGCGAAAGGCATACCGATCTTTGTCATCAAATCCAACACGGACGGCCAGATTGAACAATTCCTTACAGACCTGTTTTCCTTGAGGCCTGCATCAGAATCCATACCAGTTTATAATGAAGCCCTGAGTGAAGCTGAAGAAGCCATCCAGCGCGTTTATGCTGGAGAAAAGTATGTGGATCTTGGCCCTGTTGTGGCAGCGGTGAGACGCAGACAGCATGAGATGGCCAAGCAGGCGAATTTGGTTTCACAATCCTTTGGGAAGGAACCAAACCGTCGCGTTCGGATTTTTAGAGACTAATGTTCATCACCTTTGAAGGCCCTGAAGGCAGCGGCAAGACCAGCCAACTGCCAGCGCTTGTCACATACCTGCAAGGTTTGGGTTATGAAGTTGTCTGCACCCGCGAACCTGGGGGCACGGCTATCAGTGATCAAATCCGTGAAGTCCTGATGAGTATGAAAAATCAGGAACTGCGCCCAAGGACTGAAATCCTGCTGTTTCTAGCTGCGCGAGCGCAATTGGTGGAGCAGGTGATCAAACCTGCTCTTCAGGTGGGCAAGATTGTGCTTTGCGACCGTTATGGGGATTCAACTTTGGCTTACCAGGGCTACGGCCATGGACTTGATTTAGGCATATTGAGGCAAATGTTGGCATTTGCCACTGACAATCTTAAGCCTGACTTGACCCTGTTTCTGGACCTGGATGTTGGAATCGGCCTTGCAAGGAAGAAAAAGGCCTCTGAATGGAACCGCATGGATGCCTATGAATTGGCTTTCCATAATCGCGTAAGAGAAGGCTACCACAAGCTGATTGCTGAAGAACCGGATCGCTGGGTGACCGTGGATGCCACGAGGGATATGGAAACTGTACAAGCTAATCTCAGGAAAATCATACTCAGAAAGTTAAAATCTACCCAATAAATGTCTTGAGCATAGTTCTCAAGATACCCGAAAGGATTTCAATGAAAAAAATTCCGTTTGTTATTACACTGCTGCTCCTGGCTTCAATTCTTTTGGGCGCTTGCAAAGTGAACACATCCACCCCTGAAACCCCCGCGACCAACGTGCCTGCAGCAGAAACACAGGTTACCAGCCCTACCGCAGTCAGTGGTACACCAAGCTCAGCTGAAC
>CAYVRH010000039.1:8278-9278 GCA_964452955.1 uncultured Anaerolineaceae bacterium
TCAGGGCAAAATGATCTGTACGGTTTACCCGGCCATGTTCTCAGGTGAATTGAGCGAGCAGGAAAAAGCCCTTGTCAAAGATATTCCAGCCATTTCCGATGCTGACTGGCAGACGGGAGCTGAGAACCCCGTTCTGACTATTCTTGAGTACAGCGACTTTCAGTGCCCGGCATGCGGAATGTTCTTTGGTGAATTGGAAAAACTGATGCAATCACGGCCTGACGAAGTTCGGTTGGTTTTCAGAAATTTCCCCTTGGTAAGCTTGCATCCCAATGCCACACTGGCAGCCCAGGCGGCTGAAGCTGCCGGCTTACAGGGTAATGAGCAATATTGGGCTATGAACAGACTGCTTTTCTCCAAACAATCCGAATGGTCAGAAAAGACTACCGAGGATTTCACAACTTATCTGAAAGAACAGGCAAGCAACCTGAAGTTGGATGTGGACAAGTTCATGCAGGACTTGACCAGCGAAGCATTAGTGACAAAGCTTAAGGAACAAACCGATGCTGCAGTTGCGATGGGGCTCAATTCAACCCCAACTATCATTCTGAATGGACGCCCATGGCAGTATCAATGGGATGCTTATACACTTGGCATGGTCATCGACCTGATTAAGTCAGAAGCGAAGATGTACACGGAATGCCCGGACTTTGTCATTGACCAAGAAAAGGAATACACCGCCACAATCAAAACTGAAAAGGGCGATATCGTTATGGAACTTTACCCCAAAGTGGCACCTGAAGCAGTCAACTCCTTTGTAGTTTTGGCGCGCGACGGTTACTATGATGGCGTTACCTTCCATCGTGTGCTTGCCAACTTTGTTGCCCAAACTGGCGATCCCAGTAATACCGGCATGGGCGGCTCTGGCTATGAATATCGTGAAGAAGTCAGCGCGGACCTCAAATACGATCAGGAAGGCATGGTTGGCATTGCCAAGTCCACACAACCAGGCACCAGTGGCAGCCAATTCTTCATTACTTACGCACCACTGCCTGATCTG
>CAYVRH010000040.1:0-6799 GCA_964452955.1 uncultured Anaerolineaceae bacterium
TACTCCCCCCGCGAAGTAGTCGCCCGTGTAAAGGCAGTTCTGCGTCGTGTCAATGATAGACCTGTTGAAGAACCGATTAAGAGCAAAATCAGCGGGCTTGATATTGATCCATCCATGCATCAGGTTACTGTTAAAGGCCAACCTGTGAACCTCACCCCAACGGAATTTGATATTCTCTCGACCCTGGCCTCCCATCCCGGGCACGTATTTACGCGCCAACAGCTGATTGAGGAAACTCAAGGTGTCAGCATTGAAGGGAATGAACGCAGTATAGACGTGCATATCAAAAATCTGCGCCATAAATTACGCACCGCGGACCCCGAGACGGATTATGTGAAGACTATCTTTGGGGTTGGTTACCGAACCATCAAGACGGATTAATCCTTGCGCAATCGACTAAACCTGGCCTTCTTTGGCGTCATTTGTCTGACCCTCGGCCTGGTGTATCTGTTTCTTCAGAATACGTCTGCATTAGTATTGCAGAATACTTTTCGCACAACTTTCCAGAACGAGATCCAACCTCTCGTACCGCAGTTGACCAGCTATTATGAAGGCCACAATCAATCCTGGGATGGGGTTGAGTACCTCTTGGTTGCTTCTGATGCAGCCGATAATTCTGGTGAGCTAAATGTGCAGAGGCAGTTGGGTGAACTTGTGCTGATCGACGCGGCAGGTATCGTTATTGCTCCAGAAAGCACTATTTACCTGGGAGAGGAATTGGATTACTTAAGACTGGAATCCGCCTTGCCGATTAAATTGAAGGGCAACACCATCGGTTATCTTAGTTCCACAATTCTGCTCGGAAATTTATCCAAAGTACTGCTGTACGAGTTTAATCGCCTGTTTTCAAGATCCATCCTGATAGCTTTGTTGGCTTCTGGCATTATCGCCATGATATACGCCATGCTTGCCACCAACTCGGTGGTGCGGCCGATCACAGATATGACCGAAACCGTTGAAGGGATGGCGCGGGGTAATCTGAATTTGCGGATTGATCCGCAGAAATATGGCTACGAAAACCTGGTGTCGCTGGCTGATTCAATTAATTTACTCACTACTTCCCTCGAGCAATCTGGTAGCCAACGGCGCGAGATGGTCTCGGATATCGCACATGAGTTGCGCACTCCTTTAGCGGTCCAAAAATCATATCTGGAAGCCATGGAGGATGACATCATCCCATTCAACGTGGATTCTCTCAAGACCATCCAGCAGCAAAATATTCTGCTGACCAGATTAGTTAATGACTTGCGCCTGCTTTCAGCCGCGGAATCCGGGGAATTGCACCTTGTGATGCGGCAGATGGATTTAACATTGGTTTTGCTACGGGTTTTGGGACAATTCTCTGCAAAATTTGATGAAGCTAAATTAACGATAAACCTGGCAACCCCCGAACCACATCCTATCATTCTTGGCGATCCGAACCGGATGGAACAGATTGTCAATAATCTCTTTCAGAATGAAAGACGTTATGCTCCTCCTGGGTCAAGCCTGGATATCGCCTGTTCCATTCGCGATCACAAAGCAGTTCTCTCGGTTCGTGACTATGGCATTGGCGTACCAAAAGAGGAACGTAAGGCGATATTTGAGCGCATGTACCGCACCGATAAAGGCATTAAGGCCGAAGCCAGCGGTTCAGGGCTAGGTTTGCCAATTGCCCGTAAGTTGGCTGAGGCGCATGGTGGCACCCTGGTGGCCAGCCAACCGATTGGTAAAGGTGTGATTTTCACGCTTACCCTTCCGCTTGCCTTTGAACCTATCAAACTGAGGAAATATCAAGGTAAATCCAACAGAAATGATTTTCCAGACTGGGATATAATCCGCTTGGAATCTGGAAAATAAAGCATGAATAAAAAGACAATTATCGCAATCGTGATGGCATTGCTGGTTGTTGCCCTGGGTATCGGTGGTCTCTTGTTGGCGAATGTGTGGAACAAGCCACTTGGCAAAGCCCTTGGCTTGGCAACGCGCACGCCCACCCTGGCAGAAACAGCTACCGGCGTAGTTGATAGCCCCACAACGCTGCCCATTGAAAGTACCACTCAGCCAGAAAATACCGAAACACCCATCCCTCCAACCGTTACGCGGGTTTTTACCTCTACTCCCAAACAACCGGTTTGCGGCAGTGATGTGCCAGTGCTCTATTTTTTGGTTGTTGGTGCTGATGCGACTGACCCTGAATACCGGTATGGCTTGTCTGATGTGATGCGCATCGTGCGCATTGATTTCATGCAACCCAAAGTTTCGGTGCTTACCTTACCACGCGACCTTTGGGTGACCTATCCCAATATTAAAGATGAACCTCAGCGCTGCCCGGTTGAAGGCAAACTCAACCAGGCGTATTTTTTGGGAAATCCTGGAAAATCTTGTTATAGTGGTACAGGCGAAGGTCCGGGCTTGCTAGCTGAAACGATCGCCAGCAATTTTGACTTGTTCTCCGACCATTACGTAGCTATCAATGAAACCGTGTTCCAAAGCATGATTGATGCCATGGGCGGGGTGGACCTCTACCTTGAGAACGCGGTGGATGGTCGCGCTTTGGGCGTGGAAGATGAAGCCACCAAAGAAAACAGTCAGGGTTACTTTCCTGCGGGATGGAATCATCTGACCGGTTACGACGCCATGAGCTTTGTGCGCATCCGCGACCGGTACACTGAGATCGTGCGCAGTGATCATCAAACCCTGCTATTGTGCGCCATGAAAGATAAGCTTGCCAGTCCTGAGATCATCACCAAGATCCCCAGGATGATAAAAACTCTATTCAATGAGACTCAGACTGACCTTTCACTCGCTCAGATCAATCAACTGCTGACTTGCCTTCTGCCTAAGTTGAACGGTAATAACCTGCAGTTTATCCGCTTCCCGGATGAATGGTTCACCAAAAGCCACCAAAGTCTCTACCAAGGCACTTTTGTTTGGGATATACCGCAAGCGGACATCCGCGATTACCTGAAGCAGTTCCAGGAAGATAAGATACCATTCCAGGAGAGCAGCGACAGTTCAATAGGATGTCCCGAGCCTCCAGCTAAAAATTAGCCACTAAATCCATCCCCTGATAGAGCGGGGCAACTTCATCATAGCCATTGAATAAGAGCGTTGGGCGGCGTTGGTCTTCACCGATACGCAATTCTGTAGCCTGCGACCAGCGTGGGTGATCAACCGTTGGATTCACGTTGGCATAGAAACCATATTCATTGGGGGCATAAAGATTCCAGAAAGTTTTGGGTTCTTCCGCGGTAAATTCTATTTTAACGAGTGATTTGATGTCCTTAAATCCATATTTCCAAGGGACTACCAGGCGGATTGGAGCCCCATTTTGTTTAGAAAGGTCCTCGCCGTAAAGACCGGTTGCCAGCAGAGTCAGTTTATGCATGGCCTCATCCAGGCGTAAACCTTCGGTATAAGGCCAGGGAAATGATGCAGTCTCACTTATCCCGGGCATCTGGTCTGGAAGGGCTGCTGTTTGGAAGCTGACATACTTTGCCTGAGACTTGGGGGCAACTTCGTTTATTAAATCAGCCAGAGCAAAGCCCTCCCAGGGGAGCACCATCGACCAGCCTTCCACACAGCGCATGCGGTAAATGTGCTCGCGAGAAACGAACTTCTCTTTGATTTGCTCGATGGAAAGGTTCATCGGTTTATCAACCAGGCCTGTAATTTCCAGGGTCCAGGGTGAGGTTTTAAATCCGCCAACGGCGGGGGCGACGCCAGCTTTTGACAAGCTGAATTCATAAAAATTATTAAAGCTCAGGGCTGTCTCTTTGTCGGTCAACTTGTCTGGGATCGTGGTTGGGGAAGGAACAGAGGCAGGCAAAGTGCAGGCGCCCAAGAAAGCTGCCGCGCTGGTTATGCCTGCGGCACGCAGGAATTGACGCCGGTTCAGATAAAGAGATTTTGGGGTAACCTCGTCCATTTTGCAAACCTTTCGTTATTGATTGCATTTTAATGGGATGCACTCTCAGATTCAACTCGAAAGTTAAGCTTGGCGAATGAATAGGCTGTTGAAACGCCTGGAGATGGTTGCGAATGGAGTGAAATCAGTTATTCATTGTCAAATTCACTCCAACCAGGCAGATGGACTGGACATATATCCAGAGGATAAACTCGGATAATCAAGCCTCTATATCGAGGGTTACAGGCAATGCATGCCTAATCAAGGATTGGTATAATCCTGCTATGTTAGATTTCCTTGGGCAATCCCAATCAAAGCTCAAAAGCTTGAGGGTGATGACCTTAAACCTGGGCGGGGGTGTTAAAAATTTTGACGACAGCCTTGATACCCCACTGACCAAATCCCAATTGCTCACCCGATTAATTGATGAAATCCATCCGGACCTGATTGGTCTGCAGGAGGTTTCGCAATATCTGGACGCGGACGGCAAGATGCATAGCATGTTGCGCCAAGTACAGGAAGGCAGCCGGCTTGAACACCGCTACTATGGCGAGACTCTCTCGATGACCAGGCACATGATGATTGCCAAAGATGTGATGATCAACGCGCTTTTCTCAGATTGGTACGACTGGTCTAAAGGCAATGCATTACTCTCGCGTTACGCGTTCAGCCGTTTGAGTGATCCGCAAGTTGAGGGAGCTCCCCGCAATTTACCCATTTTCCAGCCGCTGTCTTATGAAGGCACCCGCAATACCGACCCGCGTTACGTCATCCTCACCCGCCTGATGAAGGCGCCTTATCCTTTCATTTTGAACCTGCATCTCACCACGCTGGTGGGTGAACGCGGCCCGAATGCCTGGAAAGACACGATCGATGCCGCCCGGCTAACACGCTCGCAACAAATTACGCGGGTTATCAACCTGATCGAGACACATGTGCTGGATAAGGATGAACCCGTCATTCTCATGGGGGATTTCAACGCCTGCCCTGAGGAGTACACACTCAAGGAAATGTTGATAACAGAGAGAGGTTTTGTACGCCTGACCCCCAAGGCAGATGTTTCAACGCATGAATCAGCCGGAGCTGTGGATCACATTTTCTTTTCACCTAAATCCCGTCTGAAAGGCTATAGCTGTGAAGTGGTGGATAGTGACCTGGCGCGGCAACTTTCCGACCACTTGCCAGTGGTCGCGGACATTGAATTTGAATAATCCTCAAAAGGAAGTACTAATCTATGGCATCTCCTAAATATTTCGGCACGGATGGTATCCGTGGAACGGCGGGTAAGCACCCCATGACCCAAGACTTTGCATTTCGCCTGGGTTGGGCGGCCGGTTCGGTACTGGGTGAAGGTAAAACAAAGCCCCTTATCCTGATCGGAAGAGATACGCGCCTCTCAGGACCCTGGCTGCAGCAGTCATTACAGGCTGGCTTGGAACGCAGCGGAATGCAGGTGATCAACCTGGGAGTATTCCCAACGCCTGGAGTGGCTTATGTTACCCATGCTACAGAGGCCATCGCGGGGGTGGTCATTTCTGCCTCACATAACCCGGCGGCTGAAAATGGCATCAAATTCATCAGCCATGACGGTATGAAACTGAGCGAGACAACAGAACTGGCCATTGAGGCCTTATTAGATACTGCGCCTGCGGCACCGGATGGCTTTAAGGAGTTGGGGGAAGCGAGTTCTGCACTGAGGTCAATCTACGAAGAGGATTTGCGTCTAGACCCAGGCACGTTTATGCCTGGCAACCTGCGCATTGTGCTGGATTGTTCCAATGGGGCCAACTATGAGGTAGCTCCGCAGATATTGCGGCAACTTGGCGTTGAGCCGATCGTACTGAACCACGCACCAGATGGCGAGAACATCAACGCGCATGCCGGGTCTGAATACGTGCGCTCCCGACCGGGTGATTTTAGCCGAATCATTGAAGAACAGCAGGCTGACCTGGGGATTGCATTTGACGGGGATGCTGACCGCGTCATCCTCTTTGATGAACGTGGCCACATGGTGGATGGCGACCAGATTCTGGCAATTTTGGCAGACTACCTTCACCAATCCGGCAGGCTCTTGGGCAATGCCCTGGTGACAACCAATATGGCCAATGGAGCTTTGAGTAAATACGCTGAGCAAAACGGTTTTGCCTTCACTGAGACCCCAGTGGGTGATAAATACGTTACTGAAAAGCTGATGGCGCTATTCGCGGCTCCAAAAAAATCGGGACAACTGGGTATTGGCGGAGAACAATCCGGTCATATCATTATTTTGGATGACATGCACCGTACAGGCGATGGCCTGCGCACAGCCCTGTGGGTACTTAAGATTCTGCTTGAGAAACCTGGTCAGAAGCTCTCTGAACTGACTGGCAAGTTCCAAAAATACCCACAATTAATTGCTTCAGCATATGTGGCAGATAAACCTGATTTGAAAACGCTGCCCTCCGTGGCGATTGCCCTCAAGCAACTTGAACACCAACTGCCGGGCTTGGTGCGCATGAACGCGCGCTATTCCGGCACTGAGCCCAAGTTCCGGCTGATGCTTGAAACAGATCAGCGTCATTCACCAGAAGAAATTGCTGCCAAAGCCTGGCAAATCTGCACTCTGCTGCAGAAGGAAACTGGAACACCAGCTGGCTCAAAAGTAGAAGTTCTAAATGTGTCTGATGGCGGCCTGATGCAACGGCCCATCCATCGATCATAAGTGAGGTAACTTTGAAAGCAAACCAAACCAAATTGTCGTTATCCCTGGCAAAGGAGTTCAACCGGCTCAACCGAGCCATATTAGTTGCTGACAAACCGGAACTCTGGCAGCCTGCCATCAGTGCCATGAATGCCTTCCTGGAAGAGGTGCAAGCCTGGCTGCGCCAGAACCCGGAAGCCATCGCCTCTGATGGGGTGACTTCTTCCCGG
>CAYVRH010000040.1:6809-9179 GCA_964452955.1 uncultured Anaerolineaceae bacterium
ACCCTAGCTGCTACGGGTACACAGGGACGATTGGAACTCTTCCTACCAAAGGATGAAGCCAGCCAAAAAACGCGAAAACTGATCGATGAGGACTACTTGCCCATGTCGGGGGATATGCGCCGTAAAGCCATCGAAATTGCCCGTGAATACTTCACTTCGAACGTCTTCAGCTCGCTTAAGGAAGCGATTCAATACGAGATCTTACCCTTGCTTGAGTCACTGGATGACCACAAGGACCCTGACCGGTTTATGGCTTACCGGATCATCCAGATCGGGAATATCTACGAACGGCTTTACGGGCTGCGTCTGCGCACGGCTGACCCAGTGCTCTTGGGTTTGGCCGGCAAACGCGGACTCTTGCGCGAAATCTATGACCGCAAATACCTGCGCTTTGGCACTTCGGGCGTACGGGGGCGCTGGGGGAATGACTTCACGGAGAGGCGCTCGCGGCAGGTTGTGCAGGCGATCTGCGATTTTATGAATAATGATGCAGTGCCAGCCTTTGTCGGAGCCGAAGATTTGGCAGGTCGGAAAGTGATTTGTGGGCATGATACCCGCCGCAATTCTGACCTGGTAACCACCTGGGTGGCCGAAACCTGCCTTGCCAATGGATTTACCGTTGAGATGGCGGATCGGGATGTACCCACGCCGGCGCTGGTGTTTTACGAGACAGACGCCTTACCACCGGAAGAGGTGGCCGGGTTGATTATCTGCACTGCAAGCCACAATCCACCGGAATGGCAGGGGATCAAATTTAACCCGCGCCTGGGATACCCCGCGCCAACCAACGTGACCGATTTTATCGCCTTCCGCATTAACGAATTGCAATTACTGGATGAGGACGGGCGCGCGGCGGAGCTTGAAAATGCCCGCGCCAGGGGTCGGCTAACCGGTTTTGACCCGCTGGATAAGTACGTGCGCTGGATTCAAAACAATGGCAAGGACAACGCGCGCATCCCCATCGATTTTGATCGCATCCGGACCTTCTTCGCTGATAAGCAGATTGTTGTGGATGAGATGCACGGGGCCTCACGAGGTTACTTCACGCGTTTGCTGGGTGAAGCTGGTGTGCGCCACACGGTCATCCACGCCGAGGTCGACCCCGACCTGGGCGGCCAAGATTATGCCAACCCTGAAGAGCCCTTCATCAACCTGCTTAAAAAGACCGTAGCAGAAAGCGGTGCCTGGTGCGGAATGGGTATGGATACCGACGCAGATCGTTTTGGGATTGTGGATAAAGGCGGCATCTACATGCGGCCCAACCAGATATTGCCAATGCTGATCTACTACCTGGGTGTGGAACGCGGGTTGACTGGGCGGGTAATTGCCACGCAGACAGGTTCACCGCTGATCGAGCCGATCGCCGGCATGATCAAGGGCAATGAAGATTTCAAGCCAGCCGAAGGCGTCTTACCGGGCTATATCGGCCAACGCATCTACAAACCCCGCATCGGCGATATCGCCACCCGGTCGCTCAAGCATGCCTTCGCGGTGCCGGTCGGTATCAAGTACATTGAGGAGATACGCCGGGTTGACCCTTCCTACAATATGCTCAAGACCCTGCCAGAAAACTGGCGCGATCAGATTTTGATCGGTGGTGAGGAATCCTCCGGCCTGACCACGCGCGGGCACGTGACCGATAAAGACGGACCCTGGGCCAACCTTCTCATCCTGGACATGCTGGCTTATTACGGCACCCGCAAGGATAAACCCCTGACGACCTTCACGGAAATCTGGGAAGAGATGGTTCACAAACCCGGCCTTTGGCCGACCTTTGGCACAACCAAGGAGCCTACGTCCAACGCAGGCAGGTCGGATGTGGACGCGCCTCTGGAAGCCAAGGAAGCTTTCATTGATTACTACCTTGACCTGGCGTTGCATGCAAAACCGGAAGACCTCAAGGTGGCTGACCTCAGAATTGATTACCTGGGCGGC
This sequence comes from uncultured Anaerolineaceae bacterium, assembly GCA_964452955.1. Taxonomy (GTDB): domain Bacteria; phylum Chloroflexota; class Anaerolineae; order Anaerolineales; family Anaerolineaceae; genus Mesolinea. The sequence continues at coordinate 8,745 of CAYVRH010000040.1, forward strand.
ATTCGTTATGAACTGGTTGAAATGCAGTTGAGCGATACCAGGGGAAATGATCATTTCTACTTGCGAATACGTGCATCTGGTACCGAACCTATTAACCGTATTTACATCGAGTCGGCAAACCACGAGACCGGCATCCGCATGATGCAGGAGGCTTTGCAGCGGCTTGAACTGCTGACCATGGACTGCCTGAAAGGTGCCAGGTCACCCTGGCATCTGGTGGATATGCTTTGCCAGACCTCGCTGACACCAGCCATCCTCGCTGTAGTACAGGCGCTGATAAAAAAGCAAGCCTGGAACCTTGAGGAGATTCTGCAAAAGATCCAGGAAATCACTTTCACTTTGGAGAAGCGTAACCGCAAGGTTATTGGCAAATGGTTCGAGGCCCTGAAGCAAGGATAGGCATTCACCCTGCATTCTATAAGGAAGGATTGTTGC
>CAYVRH010000041.1:0-9174 GCA_964452955.1 uncultured Anaerolineaceae bacterium
AGCGATGGTTGCTCGCGGATTGAAAAATCGGGTTGAAATAGATGGCATTGATGCCCAGATCTTGCAGGTAATCCAGATGTTCCAGCACCCCCAGCAGGTCGCCGCCTTTGAAACCGTGTATGGTTGGATCAGTGCTCCAGGGCTCAAAATTGCCGGGTTTTTGGACGGCATCGCTCTTGGCAAAGCGGTCGGGGAAAATCTGGTAGAAAATGGCGTTCTTCACCCAATCGGGCGTGCAGTTCAGGAATTCCGGCATAGTAACCTCAAATTTGTTAGTGGGCTAATTATATTCAAATGGTGGTTATTTTGGGCTTTGCTCGATTGCGGTAGCAGTAGCCCAATGTAGGGGGAGTCTGACCCTCTTTTGGTCAATCCACCGAAAAAGCTGCGGAGCTAAACGTAGGTAGGTTGGAAAAAAAGCTACAAGCGCAAAAATGCCAGGTGTTTTATGGTCTGAATGGCTTGCCACCAGCGCCTGGCAATAGGCCAGAAATCCGAGTAAGCACCGCCCCAATCCCAGTTTAACTCCCAACAGCCCTCTTCCAACTGTGTTTCCGCCAGGTATTCTTGTTCGGCTTTAATCAGGGCTTGGTAGGGCGTCAGGAAGGTAGGGTCCATACTCTCGCTGAACATGCTCAGACGCAAGCCATAAGCCTTCCACTCCTCAGGATTCTTGCTCACCAAACGCTCAAGATCTTGCTGGAGCTTGGCTTCAAATTCATCCAAATGCTGCCAGTTGAGGTCTTTCAGGTCCCGGTGGCAGGCTAGTAAGTTTGCCAATTCGTGCATGCTGATCACTGGCCCTTCAAGGTAACGCTGTATCAATCCCTCGATGAATGGCATTTCCGATGCGTTGCCGAGCCTTAACAAGTAACCAGCGACTTCTGCCGTGGGATTAAAACCCCAAACCCGATGCTCTGGCCCCTGGTCTTGCCACCAGGGCGCGTGTGGGAAGTCTTTCGTGCGTGGGTCGGTGGCATTCCAGTAGCCGTCCGGCCGCCTTGATGCGTAAAAGTAAGTGACCAGGTTTTTGACCAAAGGTAAATTAATATCATAACAGCTGATTTTTCTCAGATAAGTAATGGCTGTCCAGCTGGGGATGGGCAGCGAGAATGGGCAGAAGTTATCAGGCTCCAGCGGACCGCCAAAGCCACCATCCGCGTTTTGATAGGCAGCAAGGGCATTCAGCACCGCTTCAGAATCGCCTCTTCCCTGTTGAAACCGGCATATTTCGTAATCCAACGGGCGAGCATGCTTGAGGATGAAATTCTCAGCTTTGGCAATCGTATTGGGCATGGTTCCTCCTTGGGGGTTAATTCAATTCTATCATTCCAAAATCCAATTCGAATGCCTTGACAATCGAATCGGGCTAATTTAGGATTGACCTGGGAATGGCTGGGTCCCGGTGGGCTCCCTGGTCTTCAAAATCAGTGTCCGGTCGTTCAGCGAGCGGGGGTGGGTTCGACTCCCATCCATTCCCGCCTGATAATTTATGGAAACACTACCACTTGTAAAGATCTACTGCGACGGCGCTTGCAGTGGCAACCCCGGCCCGGGTGGCTGGGGTGCTATTTTGTTATCCGGTTCAAAACGCAAGGAAATTTCTGGCGGAGAAGCCAAAACAACCAACAACCGTATGGAACTGACCGCGGCATTGGAAGCGTTGAAAACGCTCAACAAGCCCTGCAGTGTGCAGTTCATTACCGATTCGAGCTATTTGCTGAAGGGGGCCTCAGAGTGGCTGAAGGGTTGGAAGCAGCGCGGCTGGCGGCGGAAAGAAGGCGCCCTGCTAAACGCCGATCTCTGGCAAGCGCTGGATGTGGAACTGGCCAAACACCAGGTAACTTGGCAGTGGGTCAAAGGCCATGCCGGCCACCCGCTCAATGAACGCGCCGATGAACTAGCCCGCCAGGCCATCCCTAATTAAATCAAAGGGATATCTACTTTTACAGCTTTTTCAAAGCTGAGCTTTTCCCCCGTCTCCAATTCAACCAAAGCCATTTGTTTGGGGTCAAAAACCAAAGCCGGCCCGCTGACGGTTCCTTCAATAATCTCCAGTTTTCCGGGCAACCCAGCGCGTTTGATAAGGTTGAGGTCCTGCGTTTCCCCTTCGGATTCAACTGTGTCACTGCCATAAAAATGGATCACCTGCATCGGCTGTACGATCTGCGGCCTGCCAAAAATGGACAGAATGATGGGTTCGGTCAAGGCAACCAGGTCCCGTTCATAGCCCGGGTAACTGGTAAACCTGGAACGATCAGTTTCAATACTGGCACTGCTCAAGCGGTAATCAAAATTGCGTTCAGCCAGGCTTGCATCCGCAGGATGAATCAAAAGTTGCCAGGTCTTTCCACCAGTCCATTGGACTGGTGGAAAATCTTCAAGGCGAGTAATTTTCATTTGAACTTCTTGAGACGGATACTGTTAGTCACCACAAAAATGCTGCTGAATGACATAGCTGCTGCCGCCAAAATGGGGTTAAGCTTGCCAAAGGCTGCCAGTGGGATTAATAGAACGTTATAGAAGAACGCCCAGAACAGATTCTGTTTAATGGTTTTTAGGGTTGACCTTGAAAGGCGGATGGCCGTAGGTACCGCCATCAGGTTGCCGCTGATCAGCACAATCGGCGCGGAGGCAATGGCTACATCCGTGCCAGTGCCGATGGCAATGCCCACATTCGCCTGGGTGAGCGCGGGAGCATCGTTGATGCCGTCGCCAACCATGGCTACCTTTTTGTTTTGAGCTTGCAGCTCAGTAATCTTGGCAATTTTATCTTTCGGCAAGAGATTGGCATAAACCAGGTCAATGCCGGCAGTTTTGGCTATCTGGGCTGCGCTGGCAGCATTATCGCCAGTGAGCATGCCCACTTTCAGATTTAACTTGTGCAGTTCCTTTACGGCTTCCACGCTCTGGTCTTTGAGAGTATCCGTGATCCCAAAAAGGCCTACCAACTTGTCTTCCACCGCGGCATAAACAATAGTCTTGCCCTGGGCTTGCAGCTTTTCCGCGTGTTCTTGAGCCTGGCTAAGGTCAAGTTCCTGGCTTTCCAAGAGGCGCTGGCTACCGACGTAGATCGATTTTTCATCCACTTTGGCCCTTGCGCCTTTGCCGGCAATGGCTCTAAAACTCGCAATCGCCAATAGTTGTACATTACGGCGGTTGGCTTCGGCTACAATGGCCTGCCCGAGCGGGTGTTCGCTGCCGCTCTCAACGCTGGCTACCAACTGCAACAGCTTTTCTTCAGGGTAGTCTGGGTCCAGGCTCACCAGGTCGGTCAGTGCCGGTTCGCCTTTGGTCAGCGTACCGGTCTTATCCAATAAGATGGTATCCAGGGAACCTGCTTCTTCCAGGCTTTCGCTGTCCTTCACTAAAATGCCTAACTCAGCGCCCCGGCCGGTTCCCACCATAACGGCAGTAGGAGTGGCCAGGCCCATGGCGCATGGGCAGGCAATTACCAGTACTGCCACGGTGTTGATGATCGCCCGGGCAAGGGGTGTAAGCTCGGAACTCGCGGTCATTGGCACCAGGAAGAACCAGACTAAAAATGTAACCAGCGCGATGCCGATCACAATGGGCACAAAAACGGCAGAGATTTTATCCGCCAGGTTTTGGATGGGGGCTTTGCTGGCCTGGGCGTTTTCGACCAGTTGGATAATTTGAGAGAGTACGGTGTCTTTGCCAATTTTGTTGGCTGTCAGCACCAGGCGGCCGTCCTTGTTGAGGGTGGCACCGTAAACCGCGGCACCTACTTCCTTATGGACGGGTAGTGACTCACCGGTGAGCATGGATTCATCCACGCTGGACTCGCCTTGGGCCACAATGCCATCCACCGGAATTTTCTCGCCGGGCCGCACGACCAGTACATCCCCAACCACCACGTCATCAATATTGATTTCACTTTCGATGCCGTCGCGGATGATGGTGGCCTTTTTCGGGCGTAGGAAGAGCAACTTGCGGATGGCTTCGCTGGCGCCACCCTTAGCTTTGGCTTCGAGGTATTTGCCCAATCTCACCAGGGTGATGATCGTAGCTGAGGTCTCAAAATAAGTATGCCCGGGAAAAACCTTGAGCAGCACCAAAATCGAGTAGAAGTAAGCCACCGATGTGCCCAGCGATACCAGCAGGTCCATATTTGCTGAGCCATTCCTGATCGATTTCCACGCGTTGATGTAGAACGAACGCCCAACGATAAACTGTACCGGGGTTGCCAGGGCAAAAAAGAGCCAGGGCAGCCAACTTGTGTGAGCCAGGAACATCGGCAAGAGCCCAAAATCGTGGCCCATTGAGAGTAGGAATAAGGGGATGGTGAAGATTAGGCCGATGGTCAGCAGTTTACGTTGGTGGGCAATTTCTCTTGCCCGGGCAGCTGCTTCGGGGTCTTCTGCGCTTTCAGCGCTTAATTCCACTAGCTTGTAGCCGCTTTTACGCACAGCCTGGCGCAGTTCGTTTTGGCTAATGATGGTAGGCACATAACGCACGGTCAGTTTGCCATTGGCTGGATTGACTTGCGTGTAGATAACACCTTCGGCCTGGTTAAGTGTTTTCTCCAGAGCTAAGGCATCGTTGGGGTCGATCGAGCCTTCCAACTGCAGGCTGGCATCGCCCACGGCCACGTCATAACCCGCATTCTGGATATGTTTGACCAGGTCTGCCACCGTGGCTTTCTCCGGGTCAAAACGCACAGTCGCCCTCTCGTTTGAGAGGTTTACTTGTGCTTCCTGAACGCCATCGGTTTTGGACAGACTTTTTTCAACTGTGGCAACACAGTTAGCGCAGGTCATTCCCAAAATGGGAAGCGTGACCTGATGTTGGTTCTCCATACTGTCCTTAATCTTCGAGTGCCGCGGGATAGCCGATTTCAGCTAGTTTTTCGCGGATGAGTTCTTCGGTAGCAGGGGAGTCGAATTCGACCTCGACGGCCTTATCATTCAGGTCGCTTTCGACCGCTTCAACGCCGTCCAGGACGAGTAAGCTGTTTTTGATGCGCATCACGCAGTGGTTGCAGTGCATGGCAGGAATCTTATAGCTAATTGTTTTCATAGTGTTTTCCTTTCGGTTATCATTAATAGGCTAACTAATTAATACCATTTTAGTATGGAATTATTAAGCATTTATATGAAGCAATTGCATTTTATCAAAGGCCTCGTTCTGGATATGGATGGCACGTTCTACATGGGCGGCCAATTACTTCCAGGCAGCCTGGATTTGCTGGCTTATCTCAACGAGCAGGGCGTCCATTTCAGTTTTCTGACCAATAACTCCACCCGCAGCTTGGCGGATTACCAGAAAAAGCTGCGCGGGATGGGCGTGCGCGAGGAAGATTGTCGGGTATACACTTCAGGCGAAGCGACCATCCAATATTTACGCAGGCACTATCCGGACAAACGTGTGAGCCTGATGGGCACACACAGCCTGGCAATAAGCTTTTTGGAAGCCGGCATTGCCCTGGATAATGAAAACCCCGAAGTGTTGGTGCTCGGTTACGATACAGAAAACACCTACACAAAACTGGCCGAATTCTGCCTGCAGGTACGCAGAGGTTTGCCTTACATCGCTACACATCCCGATATCAACTACCCTGATCCACGTGGGTACCTGCCCGATGCCGGGGCATTCATTGAACTCATCAGGGCTTCAACTGGTCGTCTGCCCCAAGCCGTGATCGGCAAGCCTTCAGCTGAAATTCTCAACCAGCTGGCGGACCAATGGGGGGTAAAACCCTCCCAAGTCTTAATGGTGGGCGACCGGCTTTATACCGACATACAACTAGCCCACAATGCCGGAGCGATGAGCGCCCTGGTGCTCACCGGCGAAGCCAGGCTGGTAGATTTGGATAGTTCCGCGATTAAGCCGGATTGGGTTTGTACCGATCTGGCAGCACTGCTAAAATTATTGACAAACGCAAAATAGTAGACGGAGGTCTTATGATCACACTTGGAGGTTTTTTCGGCTTGGTAGGCTTGATATGTGTCATTTTCCTGGCTTTGCGGATGGCCTTTAAAATTGTTTTACGATTACCCGGGATGAGCATAAAAAAACTTCCAGCTGCATTGAAGAAACTGGTCCAGTTTATTAACAAAAATCATCGTCCAGTGGGGATTGTGGCCATCACTGCGATGATTGCCCACTTTGTATTACAGTATCAAAGGCTTGGATTTATCCCAACGGGTGGTCTTATTGCTGGGGCAGCTTTGCTCTTACAGGCAGGCGCCGGTCTTGCCCTAAGAGCCCAGAAAGACGCTGAAAAACGTAAACGTTTTGAGGTAGCTCATACCGTCTGGGGGGCGGTGCTTGTTCTGGCAGTGCTTAACCACCGTCTCAAGTTTTTGTAGAGCAACTGCTCCAACCTGGTTTCTTTTCATAAACAATCTAGTAGATATTTTAAGGAATTAATACCCTGCAAATCGATTGTCAAATGTTGATTTTGGGCTTGGAAATATCGGATCAACGCTTCATGGATTGAGAACCGAAATTGGTGGAAGATTAAATAAAAAAAGTACCTAGGAATCTTTTTCCGGGTACTTTTTTTATTGATAACCTTTGGAGGTGTTTACGCGGAAGGTGCGTCGTGATTGCCTTCAGTCGGTTCACCTTGGGATGGGAGATCAGACGTGGTTGGGGCCATGGGAATGCTATAAGTAGGCACAGGGAAGGTCGATTTAGCCTTCAACTGGCGGAATGTGACCACAAAGATGCCGTGCACAAGGGTATTCACCCACATACCAATCAAGCAGACAAAGATCACTGCCAGCCACATCAGGAAGCCCCCGATGATCCAACCAGCGGTAGAGATGGTGCCACTGCTGGCCATGGAGATGACCCAAGGCAGAGATGCTATACCCAGCGGGATCAGGCTTCCAATCACCAGTCCAATGTTGATCAGGACAACAATAAGCATCACAACCAGCATGGAAGCGATGTTCTTGCTCACCACATCCCAACCGCGTTTGATGGCCGTAAAAATGTCAAGGTCTTCATCCACGAGCGCGATGGTTGCGTGAATGATCAGAGATTGTATCAGCCACTTTAGAGGAATGATCAGCAAGGCCAGCGGGATTAACAGCAAGAGGATGGTGCCCAGCGAGATGACTGTCAGGAAAAGCGCCATCAAGACGAAGGCGAGGCCAAGTATAAAGCCGGCAAAGCCAAGGAACAGGCGCAGCAAGAGCAGGCGCCAATAGTATGGTTTCATACCTTGCCAAACCTCTTTAAAGGTCAACCGATGGCCCTCAGATCTGTCCTCGGCCATCAATAAGCCTTTGGTCAAGCCAGCACGGCCTGCCGTGCCAACGAAAAGGCTGAGCACGCAAAAAATCAGAGCAATGGCAAAGCCAACCAAGCCGATCCAAATCCAGGTTGCTTCCGGGATCGATCTAAACCAATTTTCTATACCATTTGACCAGGGGTGGTTACCAGACAGGCGATTCCAGAAGTTGCCGTGATTATTTGCCCGTGAGTTGCCCATTGTCCAGGATGAGGTTCCCGTAGTACCTCCGATGAGTGAACCGGCAAAAAGGGCAAATAGCCATAAGATTTTGTGCTTCCAAACGCTTTGCCAAGCTTTAGATACAACTGCAGAGTAGTTCATAGGTCCTCCAAATTTTTGTTTTAACGCATAAATATATTGGAACAGATTGCTGAAAGGTTTGCCATAGATAATCTGTGGTCTTGAAAAAGAATATAGACTGTCAATATCATAAGCCAAAAAACGATTATGGGTGCATTATTGAGAGTGCGAAAACGAAAATATTATTCTCGAGTCTTGGGGATAGATAAAAAGAGGCAACGATGGGATTCGGACCCATGATGAGGATTTTGCAGACTCTTGCCTTACTACTTGGCCAGATCTTGTGAAGATGTTTCGTCGAGGCTTCCTATTTGCCGCAATATCTTGATCATTTATTACCATTGCCTTCTACCACGGATCAACCATTTTCCCTTCTTGATTTAATTAATATTTTTGAATTTTTAACTGATTTACATTAAATTGAGCTCATCATCTGTATCCAACCTTTGGTAAAGCCGATGTTTCAAAAATTTTCCGATTACAAAAGATTGCTTATTGAGTTGCGGAGAGAACTCTACTCCAATTTGGTTTTGTGAAGATATTTTGCACCAATTTAAACCGTCTTCAAAAAAAGGTGACTGGTAAATGGCACTTAGTGGATCAGCTTAATCTACTTGGCAATCATCGGCAAGTATGAGAAACCAAACGGCAAGTATTCTTTCACGATCAGGACGTCAACAGGTAAACCGTTTGGATTAACTGTAACAGAAGAAATAGTCGTCCCTGCAGTTGATCTCACCCACATACTGGCAGTGTGGTCACCCACCTTTAAACCGTTGAACATACCTGTGAATGAGGCTGGCATGAGAACAGGACTATCGTCGATATTGGTAACAGCTGTACGTGCCCGCCCTATGAGTGATGCAGAATCGTTCACGCGCAGTTCAAAATGTGCCATAGTTATAGGTTTCGAAAAGCCATACGCATAAAGCCGACCATTGAAAGTCAATTCCAACATTGAATCGGCAGAATGAACTGAGAAGGTTCCAAGGTCTGTTAATTTGACCCAGTCATTTGTGACATCTGCTCTCGTCGAAAGTGGCACATCGATGACTGTTATTGCAAGCATCTGTGCACCAGCTGCTTGCGGCGCGGCTTGGGTGGACCTGGGGGAATGGACAAGGGTAACTCCAAGGACGACAATCAACACGAATATGACCGTACGGTAAATGGGTACGTGGTTATTTCTCATCACAAGCTCCTTATTTGATTTTTCAATTAGAATTGGACCTACATTAAGACTATAGCACGCCAGAATTGAGGATTCAACAACGATTCCTGAGTTTTTCTGAAAGCGATTTTTACGATATTTGTTAAAGCGGATAATTGGGTTCAGAGAGTTCCGCTTTTGACATCTTACATTATTGTTGAGTTCCGCCAATATTTACCCCATAAATTTTAATTACACCAGGTACCTGATGCTTTTCCCTATCTCCGCTCCCTGGATCAGCCAACATTATTGTCAAGGACCAACTTGTTCATAAGGGGATTTTGCAACATAAAACTAAGCGTATGCGTTCTATAACGATGTTCCGCTTGTACGCAAATCACTAACTGTTATGAAAAGGGGGACTTTAAATAAAAAGAGGCGACGATGGGATTCGGAC
>CAYVRH010000042.1:0-9022 GCA_964452955.1 uncultured Anaerolineaceae bacterium
AAAAGTGTTGGTACAAAACTTAAGGCTGCATCACGAACATCGCAGGGCAATTATTTTATACCACAAAATCCCAGTTGGCTTGCTATTGCCCCCTTGCACAAGGGGAACCGTTAACAGGTCTGCTTACCGAAAGAGTAAAATAAATGAGGATTTGTAAATGCGCTTATTCATTGCTACTTTCTTTTCAAATAATGCAGTTGATTGGCTGGTGAAGTCAGGATTGGCTCTTGCCGATCTATTTCCCGCTAGGTCCTTGCGGCTGACCAGAGCAGAAAATCTGCATTTGACTTTTCAGTTTCTTGGAGAAGTACACGGCTCTCAGGTTGCTCCAATATCAAAGTTGCTTGATCAAGCACTGGAAAGTATACAAGCTTTTAAATTTCATCCGGGTCTGGTAGGGATCTTCCCGAATAAATACCGGCCACGGTCACTTTGGATCGGTTTGGAACCGGCTGCGGAATTTGAGAAGGTAGCTTCAAAAATCAGTAGAGGATTAGGGAAAACCGTAGATATTGACAAGAAACGTTTTTTACCCCACATCACTTTGGCTCGGTTTAACGAAGAGCACCCATCCTTTGGAAGTGTGGATCCAAAAATAGCTACAATACTTCCGTTTGGAATCCCTGAACAAGACCGAATAGTAAACACCGTATCGCTTTGTAGAAGCGAACTTACCTCAAGCGGGCCGATCTACTCGATACTATCAAATCACGATCTTGGTAATTATGCTAAACTTTAGTTGAGGTGTTATCTGGAACCAATACTGCTTGCACGGAAAATCGTATCCACACTTGAAGAAAAAATCGCTGAAGATATTCTGCTACTTGATTTGAGGGGCATTTCTGACGTTGCAGACTACTTCATTCTAGCCAACGGCACCAGCGAACGTATGCTTAGCAGTCTGTCACAAGCGGTAGATGAAACCATCAAAAAAGAAACAGGAATCGATCCGGTTTTGGAAGGTCAACCAAACTCTGGATGGCTGGTTATGGATTATGCTTATGTGGTTGTCCACTTGCTCTCACCCGAAAGGCGAGAATATTACCAACTTGAAGAGCTTTGGCAGAAAGCCAAAGTGGTTTTACGCCTCAAGTAAGATTCAATTTTTTACTCAGAAAACCTTTTTAGAACGTCTTCCGCATGTCCCTTGGGGTTCACTTTGGACATGACTTCTTTGAGTTTGCCTTCTTCATCGATAAGGAAGGTAGTGCGAATAATCCCCATAGATTTTTTACCCATGAAAGTCTTCTCGCCCCAAACGCCATATAGTTCAGAGACATGATGGTCAGGGTCAGCCAGTAAGGTGAATGGCAATTCAAATTTGTCAGCGAATTTGGCGTGAGATTTAACAGTGTCTTTGCTTATCCCAATGACAGTGATGCCAGCTTTCTTGTAATCCATAAAATTATCTCTGAAACTGCATGCCTCAACGGTACATCCGGGCGTATCGTCCTTGGGATAAAAATAGAGAACGACCCGTTTACCTTTGTAATCGGACAATTTGTGAATGTTTCCAATTTGGTCCTGCAATTCAAAATCGGGTGCCAACGTGCCTGATGTTAGTTCCATATGCTCTCCGGTATTGTGTAATTTTTTTACTATTCTGTAACCATTTTAACGAGAGTAAGGCGCAATTTCCAGTTCAGGTACACACCTCTAGTTCTTGAAAATTTAATTAATGCTTTAGGTCGGTTGTGAACATTAAATAAAACGTAGGAGTTGTGTTCGATATCACCTATTCCTAATCATCGTAAACTTGACCTTGAAACCAAAGTCCTAAAAAAACCATAAATAAACTAAATAACTATTTACTGGCTGAAGCTACTACTGCCTTAGCCCAATTGGCTGCCCTTGCCAATTCCCCTTCTTTTAGTGGACCTTCCGATTCAGCAACCACAAAACCTTCACCTGGCTGAATAACCGTTGCTCCACTGGTTTTGAGCTGGCTAATGATCTTTTTATCGGCATAACCTGCTAATTTGATAGCCAAGCCAACCAATTTTGGTTTGATATCCTCTGGGGCAATCCGGGTATCAAAAACAGCAACCTTAACATTTGCCAGGCTTTGAGCCGGGATCGTCTTCAGAAAAGCTGTCATATTTTGGCTGGGTGAGAATGCCCGCGTTGGGGAGCCAACAAATATCAGATCCGCTTTGGGTAGCTGATCTACATTCGCTGCATCAACTTTAATGGCGCTAACTTCATGGCTCGGGGTAAGCGCTTCTGTAATGGCATCAGCAACTTTCTGCGTATTTCCAAAAAATGAATCGTAAATGACCAATATTTTCATGGGTCCTCCTGGCAAAATGAATAGGTAAACAAAGACTAAGAAATTCTAAGCCCTTAATGGGTTAGAAAGGCAAAAATGAGGATATAAATCATTCCCAATAAATTTACTGCTGCCAAGGCCTTGAGTAACTTCCAATTTGGGTGCATGCCCTGGAGAATGCGATGGAGCAACATTGAGCAACCGAATACGGCTATCACCATCAGCGGTGCGGGCCAGGTGATGGCCAGGGCTCCAGAAAAGTAAAGGTAAGCTGCCAGTAGTCCATACCCCACGAAACTGACAATGTCGTGTAAGAGAACCAACCTGTCCCAGTTAAAGTTCTGCATTGCAGGCGATTGTTGCTGAGAAAGATCATCCTGGAAACGGGCAAAGAAAAACACGATACTGGAACCGCAGGCAATCAGGAAGATGGGCAAGCCCAGCATAGATGGGAAAAAACTAATTTGGAGGCCTGTAATGACCAAGCCAAAAAAATAAGCAACTGGCGAGATGGTCAGCGAGTCCAAGAGCCAGCGAAAAGGCAAGCTTTGAGCTCGAATTGAACTATTGAGATAAACAGCAGCAGAAATAAGTAAGATCAGAAGACTCTGAAGCAGATAATACTCAAAGAAATGTGCTCTGATCAGGAAAAACAAGCTCAATAAAACCAAACCAATACTGGCCAGAAGCAGGCTCAGTCGCGGTTCATTACGCGCTTTTGTTGTTTTACCCACACGTAACTCAGTGGATGAGAAGCGATTTTCAGGGTTGGCAAAGACGATTGCCAAATAGAAACCTAGCATGAAAAACAAACCTGAAAGCATAACCAATGGAGAAATCACCCGACCTTGGCTTTTTGCCTGGACTAAACCAAGAACATACGCAAACGTTATGGATGAAATCAGGAAATAATCAGGACGCTTCAGTAACTTTTTCACACCAATCAATCTCCTATTACTAAATTGTAGCACGGGCAAGTTCCCGGCTCTTGGTATAATTTTTCAAGATTTTATGCTAAGAAAAGTGCTTGTTATCACCATCCTTTTTATCCTGGCTGTTTTTGTACTCGTTCCCAGTGATGTTCGTGCCGCTTTTGTCCAAGGCGAGCGCCCAGAAAGCTTTGTACAAGTAGCTTCCGCATACCCGGATGCAGAAACTACTAGCACAGACTCGCCTGGGTCCGCCTATCCAATTGGAACTGGCACACCCCCAACCGCAGCGTTTGGAAACCTCACCCAGACTCCACCTTTTACACCTACACGCACGCTCTTACCAGCAACCGGGTTTGTCACGGCTACTTCCAGCTATGCAAACACCGCAGCTGCCATCGCCACCCAGAATGCCATGACCCTTCAGGCAGTCACAAGGAATTCACCGCTCTACACGCCGGAGATATCACCTTCAGGAGAAAATCTAGCTGAAACAGCGACGATTACCAGTACTTCAATGTCTTCCTGGACCCCCAGCCCATCCATAACGAATTTTCCAACCATAATTACAACCCCCAGGGTGCTTGAACGGGGTGTGAGTAAAACAGTTCTTACTCTGAAAACACTGCTGGTAGGTTTGGGAATTCTTGGCGTGGCTTGCCTTTTGGTTGTAGGAATCTGGTATTTTCGCAAGCAATCTTGATTTTTGACTTTTACTTTTAACTATGCTATTCTTTCGGCACTTTCGATAAAGGTGTCAAATGCATAGGGAGCGGGTTTCAGAAAACGTCTATTGGTTTCAAAGTGATATCTACGCCCAGGTAACAGCGGGCGCGATTGTTGGTCCCCAGTGGGCAGTATTAATCGATACATTAATGCCCCAAGAGACAGCGCTCATCCGCAATTATCTTGAAAGTGAATTGCTGATCCCAGTTCGTTACATCATCAATACGCACCATCATGCTGATCATTGTTGGGGTAACTGTTTGTTTCCAAAGGCGACCGTAATCGGCCATAGCCTTTGCCGACAACTGATGCTAGAGCAAAGCGAATCTGCCCTGGCTGAAACTGGAAAGGACAATCCCTTGTTTCGGGATGTTTGCATTCAGGCCCCCAGCATCACCTTCTCTGAAGGTGCGCTTAGCATCAAGGTAGGCAAAAAGCAACTCTCCATTCTACTAACGCCTGGCCATTCCGCGGATGGAATTTCGGTCCTGCTTGAGGAAGATCGCATCTTTTTTGCAGGAGATGCTTTTATGCCCATTCCTTACATTGTTGACGGCGAATTTGATACCCTTTACCAAACGATTAAGAAAATTGGTGACATCGGTCTTGAAAATATCATCCAGGGGCACGGGGATATTATTCTGCGTGGTGAGATTGACGACGCGGTCAAATCCAACTTGAATTACCTCAAGTCGATCCAAAAATTGACTAAATCTGCCTTGAAAAAACGCAATGGATTGGATTTTTTACTACATCAGGATGTTGAAGATTGTGGGAAGTCCCGCGTTGCGCTGGGTGGTTTGGCTCAGCAACTGCATCTTCGCAATTTGCGTTGGCTTTATCACGTGATGGCAAAAGAGCTGCTTACATCCACAACGTCGACATAATAAAGATAATCAGGCCAATTACCAGCATCAGAATGGGTTCAAAGAAAAGGCTGCGGCCTTTTCTTTTTTCAATGTAGCCTGAGGTCAATGAGATAAGGCTGTAAAGCAATGCTGTCAGGATGAGAGCATATTGGACAGGTGTGATAAAGAAGTAAAAGAGTGCCCCCGCGAGTTGGGTGACAACCAGCCCGACAAGTAATATCCACCCTGGTTTTACCTGATCCGTGCGTTGCTTGATCATACGCAGGCTAATAAAAGTGGCTGCAAGAAAAATCCCTGGAACAACGAAGGCCAGGCGCAAGAGTCCCAGTTTGAACACCACAGCCAGAATGAAGAAGAGCGCATGTGAAAGGGCAATCAACAATATGCCAGCAAGCGGTGATTGGTTCTGGATTGAGTTCAGGTCTTGGTTTTCAGCAAGCACCACCGCGGCAAATAAGAGGATTCCTGCCAGGTAAACCCACCACCAGGTTGCATTGCGTTCCATTTGGATCAAAGCAAGGGTCAAAATGTACACGGAGAGGGCAGGTAGGATGAGATGGATCACCATCTGTCTTTGGGGAATTTTTGCTTTGGAATCGGGGTCTTCCGCTAAAACCCAAATGGTACCCAAGTAAGCCAAGGCGGCTACCAGCAGTGGCAATAATCGTTCAACAAAGATGAATGGGTTATTTTCTGCCGGATTGTGAGTGACCGGAAGCATAAAAGTTGCCCCTAAAATCATCGTAATAGCGGCAATTACGATCGATAATCGTTTCTGACTCAATGTGACTTTATCTGCCATACAACTTCATTTTATCATTGGTCACACTCGTCAAAATTCGAATAAATGAGCTATAAGTGGTAAAATTATATGGTTATGGACCAGAACCTGATTATCCCCCACAGGCCTTCAGTATTGAAGGCTATGGCAAATGGCTTCAAAGATATGGCCACGCATGCTTACCTTATCGCCATCCCAATTCTATTGGATTTGGGCTTACTTTTGGGCCCCCGGTTAACGATAGAAAAATTTTTGACTCCTTTGGTGAAGATGATCCAGCTACCCACCAACCTGCCATCGGATCTGACTGCCTCTGTGCAAGAATCAGTCAAAACGCTGCTTGAGGTTGCCAAGGCATATTCGCTAACCGCCTGGCTGCGGACTATACCATTTGGTACACCCAGCCTGATGGCAGGGCGTATCAGCACTGAAAACCCTCTTGGGGCTGCTCGAATCGTGCCTGTTGAGAACGCAGGTAGCTTGATTTTGTTATTTTTTGTTTTTACGGTAATCGGATTACTGATCACCTCTCTGTACTATACCTGGAATGCGATTACTGTCTATCCCAAAAACGATGACATCCGAGGCAGTTTTCTACGGAAAACCAGCTCTCTTCTGCTTATTCCACTCATTGCACTTGGGCTGATCCTGATTTTGCTACTGCCTGTCGTTTTAATACTCGGCATTTCAACCGCGATTAACCCTTTTCTGGGCTCAATTGTTTACTTCATCGCGCTCTTGGTGCTCATCAATTTACTATTCCCTCTACTTTTCACACCGCACGCCATCATTCTGGAAAACAAAAACCTTCTGGAAGCGGCAAAGGAAAGCATCTTTGTTTTTAAAAAATCTGGTGTTTTTGCCTCGTTTTTTGTGGTCATGATGATTTTCGCGACCTATATTTCTGACCGGCTCTGGCAAAACCCACCTGATAGTTCCTGGATGATCCTGGTTGGAATTTTTGGCCACGCAGTGGTCTCGACGGCATTGGTTTTGGCAAGCTTTTACTTCTTCAAAGACGCCAAGATCTTCGCTTATGAAGTGGCCAAACTTTTCCGCACCATCGGTGAGTCGGGAACCCCACAAAACTGAATTTCTAAATTGGAGTAATTGCATTGACAAACGAAACTCACTATAACGCAGGTGATATCCAGGTTCTGGAAGGCCTTGAGGCCGTCAGACGCCGCCCCGGTATGTACGTCGGCGGTACGGATGTCAAAGCCTTGCATCATTTGATTTATGAAGTTGTAGACAACTCAATCGATGAAGCCCTGGCTGGCGTTTGTAACCTGATCGAAATCGTCATCAACGAAGATAATAGCGTCACGGTAACCGATAACGGCCGGGGTATACCGGTTGACATACATAAAGAAATGAAGGTCAGCGCTTTACAGGTTGTCATGACCGTATTGCATGCTGGCGGCAAGTTTGGCGGAGGCTCTTATAAGGTCTCAGGCGGCTTGCATGGTGTAGGTGTTTCCGCGGTCAACGCGCTCTCGGACTGGTGTGAAGTAACCGTCCGAAGAGAAGGAAAGGTTTACCAGCAACGCTATGAACGTGGCAAACCCCAAGGCCCGGTTAAAGCGGTGGGTACTTATGCTGGCCACCAGACCGGCACTACGACTACATTCCATCCAGACCCTGAAATCTTCAAGGGGGATTTTACATTCAGCTTTGCTACCCTCGTCCAACGCTTTAGAGAAATGGCCTTCGTGACCAAGGGCGTGACGATTGCGCTAAAGGATAAGCGCGAATCCAAGGAAATGACCTTCCACTTCGAAGGCGGCATCGCTTCTTTTGCCCGCTACATCGACAAGAACCGTGAAGCGGTCACTCCAGCCATTTTTGGCGAAAAAGAGATTGAAGGCATCGGTATTGAGTTCGTCATTCAATACACGGATAATTACACAGAATCCGTATACTCATTTGCCAATACGATCAATACGATTGACGGTGGCACGCATCTGACCGGCTTGCGGGCTGCGGTAACCCGCTGTATTAACGATTACGCCCGGAAAAGCAGCCAGCTAAAGGATTCTGAAGGAAATTTCAGCGGTGATGATACGCGCGAAGGCATGACCGCCATTGTCAGTATCAAGCATCCGGATCCTCAGTTTGAGTCCCAAACCAAGGTCAAGTTGATGAACCCCGAGGTTCAGACCTATGTCCAACAGGTCGTGGGCGATGTGTTTAGTTCTTACCTTGACGAAAATCCTTCAGTTGGAAAAGCCATAATTCAGAAATGTCTTACTTCTGCGCGTGCTCGCGATGCTGCCAAGAAAGCACGAGACCTGGTCATACGGCGCTCCGCGCTCGAGTCCATGACGCTGCCTGGTAAATTGGCCGATTGTTCCGAACGTGATGCCAGCAAGACAGAGCTCTACATTGTAGAAGGCGATTCGGCTGGTGGTTCAGCCAAGCAAGGCCGCGACCGGCACTTCCAGGCAATTCTGCCCTTGCGTGGCAAGATTCTGAATACCGAACGTGCACGTCTGGATAAAATCCTGGGCAATAATGAAGTCAAATCGCTTATTTCTGCCCTGGGAACCAGTATCGGTGATTCGTTCAGTCTCAAAGGTTTGCGCTATGGGCGCGTGATAATCATGACAGATGCGGATGTGGACGGTGCCCATATTCGGACGCTGCTACTGACCTTTTTCTTCCGTTACATGCAAGAATTGATTGACGCTGGGCATGTCTATATTGCCCAACCCCCGCTTTACCGGATCAGTTACAAGAACCAAATTCAGTATGCTTACTCGGACAATGAGAAAGACAGCATAGTTACCAGGTTTGGCGGCAACACCAAAGTTGGTATCTCGCGCTACAAAGGCTTGGGCGAGATGAACCCTGAACAGCTGTGGGAAACAACCATGAATCCCGCGAACCGCACTCTTTTGCAAGTGAGCGTTGAAGATGCCGCCGAGGCGGACAAAACCTTTGATATGTTGATGGGCTCGCTGGTACCTCCTCGCAAACGCTTTATCCAGACTCACGCCAAAGAAGTACGAAACCTGGACATTTAGGATCTTAAGCCCGCTTATGCGGGCTTTTTGTTGGCTATGGAAAGAAAGATTATTCACGTTGATCTGGATGCTTTCTTTTGCTCGGTAGAGGAACTACTAGACCCGAGTTTGATTGGTTTGCCCTTTGCTGTCGGAGGTAATACCAATGGCAGGGGCGTGGTTGCGTCAGCGTCTTACGCTGCAAGACAATATGGTGTGCATTCTGCCATGCCCTCCAATCAAGCCTTGCGCCTCTGCCCACAACTGAAATTTACACACCGCAGCCACCACCTCTATAGCGAGTACTCCGACAAAGTCATGACAATCCTGCGTGATTACACACCGCTCTTTCAGCAGATGTCGGTGGATGAGGCTTACCTGGACGTAAGCGATTTACGGCAAAGCGCAGAAAGCATCGCCCTGCAAATTCAAACACGCATTGA
>CAYVRH010000043.1:0-8988 GCA_964452955.1 uncultured Anaerolineaceae bacterium
GTCTGCTTTCCTTTTGCGGGGCAAGAATGCAACCAGGAATTGAAACCATTCTGGACCTGTTGCAGATTGATGAGCTTATGAAATCTGTGGATTGCGTTATCACCGGTGAGGGTCGAATGGATACGCAATCTCTTTACGGCAAGGCACCGGTTGGCATCGCTGCCCGGGCAAAAAAATACGGATTGCCAGTCATCGCCATCGTTGGTAGCCGCGAAATTGAACATGATAAAGCAAGGGTCGCTGGTTTTGACCTTGTTCTGGAATTGCTTCAAAAACCGATGTCGCTCAGAGAAGCCATGGATAACACACCCACGCTGGCCCGCTTAGCTGGGGCGAAGGCTATAAAAGCATTTCTATCAGGCCAAATGTGAGTTTTTTTGGGATCAAACAATCGAGTTTCCTGAGTAGATTCAGGTAACCTTGACCTTGAGAATTAAGTAACATCCCCAGATTTCTCTGGGGTTGTTTTGTCCTCACAATATCGCAATTAAAATTGGGTCTCCAGATCAGTAGGTCAGGAATTCTGGCATTCCAATTCTTCAAGATAACGCACGGCCGAAATGGCTGCGGCAGCACCCATTCCGGCGGAAGTAATCACCTGTCTAAAGTAAGGATCGCAGATTTCACCTGCCGCAAACACTCCCTGGATGCTGGTCTGGTATGTTTTATCCACCTGGACGGTGCCATCCTCGGCCATGGCCAATTGGTCCTTGAAGAGTTCAGAATTGGGGATATGGCCGATGAAAATGAACACTCCATCACTCTGGATGCTCTTGACCTCATGGGTAAGAAGATCTTCAATCACCAGTGAATTTACCTTCTCTTCACCTTCGATTTTCTTGACAACTGAATTCCAAATAAAGCTGATCTTGGGGTCCGATCGAGCGCGTCTTTCAAGTAAAGCCCCAGCGCGTAAAGTATCGCGGCGGTGGATAATCGTTACGCTCTTCGCAAACCGTGTCAGGAAAATGGCTTCCTCAATAGCGCTGTCGCCCCCGCCAACCACATGGATATCTTTGTCCTTGTAAAACCAACCATCACACGTAGCGCAATAAGAAACACCTCGGCCGGTGAATTCAACCTCACCGGGCACACCCAGCTTGCGATTGTCTGCCCCGGTAGCCAAAATGATGGCATCCGCGGTCACCAGTTTGCCGTAGGTGGAGACTTCAAATGGTCGCACACCCAAATGCAGGCAATCGACCTGCGAATATTCGATATCAGTTCCAAATCTTTCTGCTTGCTCTTGAAAGGTCTGCCCCAGGTCATTGCCGCCAATGCCTTTCGGAAAACCGGGGTAATTTTCGATAGTCTCAGTTACAGAAGCCTGTCCGTAAAGTACCATCCCAGTAAAGAGCAGTGGCTTTAGCTCTGCCCTGGCAGCATAAATTCCAGCCGAGAGCCCCGCAGGCCCCGCGCCAATAATTACCAATTTGCGATGTTCTTTTTCCATTGATTAATTTTCTCCACATTTATAATAACAAAATAAATGCTATCATGAATGACCTTTGAATGTCATATAATATTCAGAATATTTTACTGAGGAAGGCAGAAAATGGAAAATAAAAACCCCGCACTGAGCTGGTTTGACGAACACTATGACGAGAAACTGAAGGAATGTATACACCTGCTGAGCATCCCTTCGATTTCAACGGACCCGCAACGGAAAGGGGATATACAAGCAGCCTGTGACTACCTCAGCGCGTATCTTGCGGGCCTGGGGGCGGATAAGGTGCAAACTTTCCAGACTAAGGTCCATCCGATTCTTTATGCAGAGTTCAATCAAGGTGGCAAAGCTGCCAAGACCTTGCTCGTCTATGGCCATTACGATGTTCAGCCGGCTGACCCAATCAACGAGTGGAAAACCGCCCCGTTCACCCCAACCATTGTGGATGACAAACTCTACGCCCGAGGCGCTTCCGACATGAAAGGGCAGGTCATGGCTGCCATTTTTGCCGTGGAATCTGTACTTAAGACAGACGGCCTGCCACTCAATGTTAAGTTTCTGCTGGAAGGTGAAGAGGAAATCGGCTCACCCAGCCTGGATGCCTTTATCCACGAACATAAAAATCTGTTGGCCTGTGATATGGTTCTCAATCCGGATGCGGGTATGATCGCTAAAGATCTACCTACACTCACCTATGGTCTTAGGGGTTTAATTTACTTTGAGTTGCGCATCGATGGCCCAGCTGCTGACTTGCACTCGGGGCTTTTTGGTGGTGTGGTTGCCAACCCTGCCAATGTATTGGCTCAGATTATCGCCCAGCTGCACAACCCGGACGGCTCCATTGCCATTCCTGGTTTTTACGATGACGTCCTTCCTCTCAACGAAGAAGAACGTAAAAAACTTGCTTCACCTGCCAACGCGGATGAAGGTTTCTTAAAAGTCTCCGGCTCGCCAAAACTTTACGGTGAAGCTGGTTACAGCTCCAATGAGAGAGCTGGCGCCCGCCCTACGCTGGATGTAAATGGCCTCTATTCTGGATTCATCGGCGAAGGCGCCAAAACCATCATCCCTGCCTATGCCAAAGCAAAGATTTCCTGCCGCCTGGTGCCTAACCAGGACCCGGAGGTTATCTATATGAAAGCCCAACGATACATTGCCAGCTTGGTACCTGATACTGTGCGGGCTACATTCTACAAACACGCTGGTGGACCTGCTTACCTGGCAGGTGAAGCCCCTGGTTCAGAAAACCTGGCAAAAGCCCTTGAAGAAACCTGGCGCCGACCGGTCACTTATCGCCGTGAAGGTGGCAGTATCCCTGTGGCCACAACCATGCAAAAGGCATTGGGGGTAAAGTCGCTGTTGACGGGTTTCGGCCTGCCAGATGATCAGATCCACTCCCCTAATGAGCATCAGAACTTAACAGTCTGGAAACTTGGCGTTCAATCATTCATCCGGTTCCTGGAAAGTTTTAGGGCTTGATGATGCCAAAAGCTGAAGCCAAATTGCGACTGCCCTCTTACGGGGGTCAGGCGGTTATTGAAGGAGTCATGATGCGGGGTAAAAAGAACCTTGCAATGGCTTGTCGAAAACCAGATGGCAACATCGTTACGTATCAGGAAGACCTGCCCTCCGTTTATCAGAGCAAATTGATGAAAATGCCGTTTCTACGGGGCATTTTTGGATTGTGGGATGCCCTCGGATTGGGTACGCGGATGCTCACCAAGGCTGCCAACTACCAGACCGGTGAGGATGAAAAACTGGAAGGTAGTTCTCTCTTTTTCACCCTTCTTTTTTCACTCTCCATGGCTATCGTCCTCTTTTTTATCCTCCCTGCCTTCATTGCTGGAAAGTTGGACCAGGCTTTTGGCCTGGGTGTATGGTGGGGGAATGTGATTGAAGGTGTGTTGCGTTTGATTGTATTAGTTGGCTATCTTGCCATCGTAGGCAAAATGCAGGAAATCAAACGCACCTTCATGTACCATGGCGCTGAGCATAAAACCATTAACGCCTTCGAAGCCCATGTTGAAATGATTCCTGAGGAAGTCGCCAAAATGAGTACTTGCCATCCACGTTGTGGCACCTCATTTTTGCTGACCTTCCTGGTCATATCGACTTTTATTTTTGCTTTACTTGGCCCCCTCTCCATCCTGGTACGTTTGGCTTCCCGTGTTATCATGCTGCCCTTGATTGCTGGTATCGCTTATGAATACATCCAATGGGCAGCCAAGAATATGGATAAATCGAAGTTCGTCAACGCCATTATGCAGCCCAATCTTTGGTTACAGAGACTCTCCACGCGGGAGCCCAGCCTGGATATGCTCGAAGTTTCCATCAACGCATTCACAACCATGCTGCAGAAAGAAGACCTTCCCACGAAATTATGAAACCCTGGCAGCATGTTCTTTTAGGGGTTTTGCTAGGCTTATTATTCGCGGGAATCATCCTGCTCTTTATCCTGCCAGAGCGAGGAACCCCTATCCCGCTGGTAACCATTACCGCCAATCCATCTGTGTTGAAGACCCCTGACCTTGACCAGATCAAGGTCGAGTTGGCTGGCGCAATAAAGACGCCTGGCGTATATGAACTACCAAAAGGAATTCACCTTGTGGATGCGCTCACGTATGGCGGGGGAACAACAGAGGACGCAGACCTCAGCAAGTTGAATTTGGCCCTTGTGTTGAAAGATGGCCAGAAGATTACCATTCCGACCCTGAACCGCCAAAGCGAGACAAGCAGTTCTTCAATACTTGCGGGTTTGTTGGATATAAATACCGCCTCGGTGGAGCAATTTATGGCGTTGCCAGGAATAGGCGAGCAAAAAGCGCAGGCAATCCTGAGCTACCGCGATGATCATGGACCTTTTCAGTCTCTTGAGGATTTGATGGAGGTGCCAGGCGTAGGTGAATCGATCTTTGATGAGATCAAGGACCTCATAACCATTAATCCCTAAGTTGGATTTTTTTGCCAGGTTAGAAATGCCTGGTGAGGTGTTTTATAATAAACCCATGGAAAACACAATGAACTTTCAGGAATTGCTGCATGCCGCCATGAAGGAGCATGATGAGGTAAAAAAACGCGTTCTTCGCATGCTGATGTCTGCGGGCAAGTTGATTGAAGTGAACAAGGGTTCAAAGCTTGATTTACAGGAAACTCTCGCTCTCATTCAGAAAGAAATTAAGACCCGTGTCGAGACTATTACTGATGCTGAAAAAGCCAATCGGTCGGATATCGTCGCCGACACCAGAGCAGAAATCCAGTACCTGGAAACTTTCCTGCCAAAGCAGTTATCCGATCTGGAATTAGGCCTCCTCGTTAAGCAGGTCGTCAACCAGGAAGCCGCCACATCGCTTAAAGACATGGGCAAGGTCATGAAAGCCCTCATTCCAGCCCTTGATGGCCGCGCTACCAGCCAGCGTGCCAGTCAGGCTGTAAAGGCACAGCTTGAAAAACCAGGTTAAAATGGCAGAAAGTCAGACCAGGAAAAGATCCATAGCCTCATATTCAGGCCATTTTTTAGTTTTATTGCTGGTGTGTGCTGGCATATTTGCCTGTCTGGTTCTGCCGGATATTTTGCGCAATAACTCGGTGAACTACGAAATTGGCGATGTTGCCAACTCGGAAATACTAGCTCCCTACTCGTTAACGTTTGAATCACAAGTTTTGACTGACCAGGCCAGGTCAGAAGCCTCCTTAAGCGTTTTGCCTGCTTATTTACCCCCTGACCCCGAAATTGCTAAAGCACAACTGGAAAAACTTGATAAGGCACTTTACTTCATTTCCACTGTCCGAAAAGACTCACTGGCTGACCTAAACCAAAAAGTCATTGATCTTTCTGCTTTGGCCATGCCACCGGTCAACCGTGACCTCTCTGAAAAAATCCTGAGCCTGACTGAAGATGAATGGGCCGCGGTTGCTAAAGAGTCAGAGCGTGTGCTCGAAATGATCATGCGCGGTAGTATTCGAGAATCAGGGCTCAGTCAGGCACAGGCTAACCTGAAGGCGCAAATTTCGTATACCTTGCCCGCCGATCAGGATTCAATCGTCATTGGGCTCGTTTCTCCGCTGATTACACCTACCAGTATTTACAGCCAGGAATTAACTGAACAAGCCCGAAAACAAGCCGCCAATAACATCCAACCGGTGGTTAAAAAGGTTATTGCAGGTGAAGTGCTCGTGCGGCGAGGTCAACTACTGAAATCCAGCGACCTCGAGGCATTGCAAAAGTACGATCTGACCCAGCAAACAGACTTGGGTTTGTTAATGGTCCGGTACCTGGTGCTCACCTTCTTGCTTGGCATGCTTTTGTATCTTTTTTACTATGCCAATCGGAACCGAAGTTTCACAAACATGAAACCGCTTATGCTGACCGCGATCAGTTTCCTGATTTTCCTCGCGGTTCCTCGCTTTCTGGTCATCAACCGTACTGTCGTGCCGTATTTATTCCCAATCGCGGCCTTTGGGATGACCTTAAGCATTCTCTTCAATTTCCCATTGGCCATCTTCCTGACTGTGATCTTGACAGTTGCGCTGACCTTCGGCAAGGATCGCACCCTTGAACTGAGCCTTTACTACCTGCTTTCTTCGTTTGCTGGCATCCTGATCATTAGCAAAGGCCGGCGCATCAGTTCGTTTGCCCTTGCAGGCCTGGGTGTCTTGGCCACGGCGATCGCCGTATTGGTCTCACTTCGATTTGGTGATTTGAACACAGATACAGCTGCTTACATCTCACTTGGGGCGGCTGCGATGATCAATGGTTTTGCTTCGGGCGCTCTGACCTTGCTCTTCCAATTCATTTTCTCAGAAGTGCTTGACCAGCCAACCGCCCTGCAATTGATGGAGCTTTCTCGTCCGGACCACCCGCTGCTGCAATTCATTTTAGCAAACGCGCCTGGCACTTATCAGCATTCATTGCTGGTTTCGAACCTCGCTGAGCAAGCCGCGGAAGCCATCCGTGCTGACAGACTTTTAGTTCGCGTGGGTACGCTTTACCATGATTGCGGCAAAGCGATGAACCCGGCCTTCTTTATTGAGAATCAGGGTCGTGACAAGATCGATTCTCACGATACGCTGCCCCCAGAGGAGGCCGCCCAAACCATCATCAAACACGTCACTGATGGGGTTGTGCTCGGCCGTAAATACCACTTACCGGGAAGAATCATTGATTTTATCCGGGAACACCACGGCACCATGTTTACCAGGTACCAGTATTCACAAGCACTCGAAAACGCCGGCAACGATCCCAGTCGGGTAGACATTTCGCGGTTTACCTACCCTGGCCCAGCTCCCAGATCCAAAGAAACGGCTATCCTGATGCTGGCAGATGGTACTGAAGCCCGCGCGCGTTCCGATTCGCCCAAAACTGAGGATGAAATTCATGCCCTGCTGCAAAAGGCATTCGATTACTACAAAACCGAAGGTCAACTGGATAATACCGATTTGACCTTGCATGACCTAAAACTCATCAAGGATTCGTTCTTCGAGACGCTTGTGCGCTCTTACCACCCACGCATCAAATACCCGGAAGTAAAACCCGTTGAAACACCTGAGACTGAGCCTTCTCTTAAACAGGACACCCAGGAAATCAAAATCAAAACCCTTGGGTCCTAACCCACAAGGAGCTTCTCATGTTGGAAATCAGCATTGCCAACCGATTCCGCAATCAAATCAACCTCCCATGTCTTGAAAAGGCTGCTGAAGCCACCTTGCAAGCCTGTGATCGCCCTGTTACCGATCGCGTAGCCTTGCGCATCAGTACCAATCGGGTGCTGCGAGAGTTCAATAAAAAGTTCAGGGGCATCGACGAAGCCACGGATGTACTTTCATTTGAGAATGAATATGACGACCCCCAGGATGGTTCGCACGTCTTGGGCGATATCCTGATTTCGATTGAGAAAGCTGCAGAGCAATCCGACTTGGGTGGCCATACATTGGATCAGGAGCTTGAGATGTTGCTCGTCCACGGCGTATTGCATCTCTGTGGGCATGATCATGCAGTGCAAAAGGATTTTGCCAGGATGTCGGTCCTCCAGGATGAGATTCTGGCTGACCTGGGCAATCCACTCAGGAAAAGTATTCACGAAATCGATTAATCCTGATAGCTGGAAGAAAGCTGGGTGAGCTATGCCATCCTTCATGGCATTTTTTGTGTATAAGCGAATTGCGCTCCGATTCTCGTACGGTATGCAATAATTGGTTGTGCGTCCACTTTACAGTGGGCAAAAAGCTAATAATGTCGGATCAGGGTCCGAATTCAGCCCCTTCTGGTAAAATCACCAACGAGGCTGCCAGTGGCTGAACGCCACCAGACTCCCAAAAAGATCAAGAATCAAAAAAGGAGAAATATGCACAAGGACTTTCTGGATATCATTGATTATTCGCCGGAAGAGCTGCAAGCTTTGCTCGACCTGGCCATCCGACTAAAAGAAGAGTACTTTGCGGGTGGCAACGAGCCTGTTCTCAAAGGCAAGACCCTGGCAATGATCTTCCAAAAACCTTCCCTGCGCACGCGCGTCAGTTTTGAAATGGGAATGGAGCATCTTGGCGGCCACGCCATGTACCTTTCCCCAGATGAGATTGGGCTTGGCAAACGTGAATCAGTTGCCGATGTAGCCCGGGTGCTCTCTGGGATGGTTCAGGGCATCGAAGCCCGCGTATTTTCACACCAACACGTACTCGAACTCGCGCATTGGGCCAGCATTCCAGTCATCAATGGCTTGAGTGATTACTCTCACCCTTGCCAAGCTATGGCAGACGCGCTGACCATCCTGGAGGAATTCGGTACACTCAAAAATGTAAACGTCACATATGTCGGGGACGGCAATAATGTGGCAGTCTCACTGATGCAGATTTGCGCCAAACTTGGAGCCAATTTCACGATTGCCAACCCGGAGGGTTACGACATGCCCCAGCAAGCCATCGACACTGTCAAACCGATTGCTGCTCAATCTGGCGCCAAATTGAGTTTCCTGACCGATCCTCATGAAGCTGTAAAAGCCGCCCAGGTGATCTACACGGACACCTGGACCAGTATGGGCCAGGAAGCCGAAACCGCCAAACGCGAACTGGTCTTCCCCCCCTACCAGGTGAATGCCCAGCTTGTATCTAAAGCGGCAGATGACGTGATTATCATGCACTGCCTGCCTGCCCACCGCAATCACGAACTTACGGATGAAGTAGCTGATGGCCCGCATTCCCGTATCTTCCCCGAAGCCCACAACCGCCTGCACGCCCAAAAAGCTGTGCTCTACACATTACTCAAAGGATAAACCATGAAAACACAGGAATATATCGAACTCGAAAATGAATATGGCGCGCATAACTACCATCCTTTGGATGTGGTGATCACTAAAGCTAAAGGTCCCTGGGTAACCGATGTGGAAGGCAAGAGATATTTAGACTGCCTTTCAGCATACTCAGCGGTCAACCAAGGCCACTGCCACCCACGCGTTGTCAAAGCCATGATCGACCAGGCCAAGCAAGTAGCATTAACCTCCCGTGCATTCCGCAACGACCAATTGCCACTGCTCTACAAGAAACTGCAC
>CAYVRH010000044.1:0-8961 GCA_964452955.1 uncultured Anaerolineaceae bacterium
TGCGCCAAACCAACCATTCCACCTGCCATGGCTGATACTAAGTATTGGGGTCCTGATTTTCAGTTATTATGGGCTCGCCCGTCAAGAACCTCGGACAAATGTGTTTGGGCTGATTTATTTGCTGCTGATAACACTCGGAATAGTAGGAGAATTTATTTTTCCCGGCAGGGAAATCTACCCCCGTGCTGAACTGCTTGGACTGATTGCCATCGCACTTTATGCCTTCTCATTCTCCAAAAATAATATTGAGTTCCCGTCGCGAAAACCCAGTAGTTCATCAATCCAGGCTGCCAAGCCAGATCTCTCTCCAGCTTTGGCAAGTACGATGCTTGAGATTGGGCTTAAAACTGAACAATCCGCCTTGCTCGAATCACTCACCCACAGCCTTAGCCTTTACTTGATGGCCGATATTTGCGGCGTGACCACCCGGCCTTCCGCGGGATCTTATCAAATGCTCAAGGTTTTTGACCTTATCAGGGAAGATTACATCGAATCCAAAGATATTCCCTCCAATACGGTCCCAGGCTTTCAAAAAGCTGATAAGGCTGATTCTCCGTTCATAGCCAACCGTAATGGCAAGGGTATCGAAGAAGCGGCTTTTCTTCAATCAACCTCCTACAATCAGGCTGGGAATTTGCTCTATTACCCGATATCTTCCAGCCAGGCAACTCGAAATTATGGTTTGCTTTGTGCTACGCCCTACACTCTGAAAACCTGGGGAGAGCAGGAAATCTATAAGCTGAAAGTCTTGCGCCCCAAATTACAGCAATTGTTGGAATACTCCGAGTCATTGAGCAAAGGGCTGAAAACGTCAAATTCACCTTCAAAAAGTATGTCAGCCATGGATGCAAGCCGGGCAGAATTGCAGGAGCAGATGGAAAAAACCAATGCTCTTATGGCCACCATTCGGGCAGATAAAAACCGTTTGCTTGAAGAACGCACGCAACAAGTACGTCTTTGGTCAGAGCGCCAACGCAACCTGGAAGACCAGGTGGAAACCTTGAATAAACGGCTGAGTGATCAGAACTCCGTTATGCAGGGAGCCCAGGACCTTGAACAAGAGAAAAACCGCCTGCAAGACGCGCTCTTGCGCAACAGCACCCATCTTGAACAGCTAAAAGAAGCCTTATCGACGGCAAATGCAGCCCTACATGCCATCACCCCTGAAGAAGTAGCTGGACATTCGCTATTCCATTCCACTGAAGCCAATACCACCGTCAACCACAATAAAACAATCCCTGCCAGTACAAGGCAACGTATTGAGGCCGAAATCCGCAGCAATGCCAACCTTTTTGCCAGGCAAGGACAGACTTGTGTCAGCACGGTCCAACCTATCCCTGACCTTGATTACGCACAGACCGTACGCCTCTCCCGAATCCTGGAACAGTTGCAGCGCAATGCTTGTTCAGCTTCACCCAATTATGGGCAAGTCAAGGTGGATGTCCTTAGCGGCGAACCAGAGGGAAAACGGGAGACGATTGAGATTTGCATTACTGATTATGGCGGTGGGCTTTCGCCGACGGAGCTGCAGCACTTCTTAAAGTACATTTCTTGCAACACTTCTCCTGTGCCTGTTGGCATTGGCGACGCCTGTGCGCTTCGGGAAGCACTTGACTTGGTCAAATCCAGCGGCGGCCATTTATGGGTCAATAATCCCGAACCCAATGCCACAGCTTACCGGATCCTTCTGCCAGTGATAGCAGAAAACGGATGGAAATTGGAAGAAGAAGGTTAGTGATGAGAAGATTGGGAAGAAATCAAACATTCGCGTTAATGGGTGCAGGCGTTTTAGTCTGCACGCTTGTTGGCTTATTTCTTACAGGTGTCGTTGTTCGAGCGATGGTGCTAAATAATTCATTTCCTTTCGAACTAGAGCTCGCGAAAGACAATCCTGCCCCGACTCCTTCAGATACGACTGCCCTAGCCGCCACTATTGAACCAGGTTTGATCCAGGAAATCACGCCGACACAGGAAGCTCTTGCGCCTGCCACTACCAGCACTTACGGCAAATTACCCGCCGGACAGATCAATATTGCTTTACTCGGGGTTGATGATTACGGAGAGGGAAACTTCCGTACCGATGTAATCATGATCCTTTCCCTAGATCCCAGTCACAACACGACCACGCTGATTTCTTTCCCAAGGGACCTCTACATCACCATTCCTGGCTGTGGAGAAGATCGCATCAATAACGCCTGGCGCTGTGGAGGTTTCCCGTCCTTTCAGGCAACCTTCGAAAACAACTTTGGCTTCAAGCCAGATTATTACGCCATGGTCAACTTCAATGCTTTCGAAGCCGTTGTTAATAGTATCGACGGCATCGACGTGGATGTAACGCAACGTTTTGAAGATGGATGTTACTTTAATATTAAAAATTGGTGTGTACTTGAACCTGGCATTACGCACATGGACGGTGAATGGGCACTCTGGTATTCGCGAGCCCGTTATTCAACAAGCGATTTTGACCGCAACCGCCGAGCACAGGACGTAATTCAGGCAATTGCCAAGAAGGCGCTCAATTTAAATATGTTGACAAAGGCTCCTGAACTCTACTCAATTTACCGAGAGTACGTTGATACTAATCTGCCGCTTTCAGTGCTGCTGGCAAACATTGGACGATTTAGTGAATTAACAAACTTTGAATCCTTGCGCAGATTTGCGGTTTCTCCAGATATGGCTGTAGATTGGATTATTGCCACCGGTGCGGAAGTTCTCATACCCGATCACAGCTTGATCAAACCCATGCTTGACGAAGCCCTCTATCGCAGCGCGCAGTGACCTGCAGAACGTCCCAGGTTTGGTTGACAACCTGGGATTTTGGTTTTAGACTTGTTCTTGATATCTATACGAAAGAGGTTTATCCATGAGTCAGGAATCCTTCAGCGCCCACATTGCCAGTTCAACCATGCTACTGCCAGCCATTCAGGCTTGGAAGCTTTACCTGCGCGATCAAGGCCGTTCCATGCATACGCTCAAGGCGTTTGTGGCTGATCTTTCCCTCCTTGCGTCGTACCTGCCCCCTGATAGAACCGTTGGTCAAATTACCAATGCTGATCTTGAAAATTACCTCAACTGGCTTAACAAAGAACGCAAGGTGCCTTGCTCGGAGAAAACTCTTTCCCGAAGGATTACATCCTTGAAAAGCTTCTTCCGCTGGTTAAACAAAAACGGTGCCATTCCTACCGATCCAGCCGAGAAAGTCATTCAGAAAACCGTAACCAGTCCGCTACCACAAATCCTTTCCAAGGCCGAGGCAATCAAAGCCCTGGATGCCGCGGATGGTTTGCGCACTTCCGCAAAACCTGACCATCGACCCTACGTTCTGCTTAAGTTGGTACTTGAGACTGCCCTGAAAAAAGGCGAATGCCTTTCCCTCTTTACCAACCACCTGGAACTTGACACGCCTGACGGCGGTATCATCCATGTACGCTACAACAACAGCTCGAAGCATTATAAGGAACGCAAAGTTACCGTTTCTCCTGAGTGGGTCGAAGCCTATAAACAGTATGCCGAACTTTACCAAATCAAAGACCAGGTTTTTCCCTGGTCTCAACGCCGTCTGGAATACCTTCTTGAAGATGTTACCAATGCCGCTAAACTTGATAAGCACATATCGTTCGACATGTGCCGCTGGACCAGCGCGGTCAACGATTTGTTGAATGGTGTAGAATCAGACACAATTCGCCAAAAGTTGGGTATCTCCAAGATTCAATGGCGCGAGGTTTACAACAAACTCAAAAACCTCGCCAGCGAACAGGTTACGCAATAAAAAATTAATCTACAGAATTCAGGAAATATGTATCCAAAACAAACTAATCGGGGTAAACCCGTTTTTCTATTTGTGTTGCTAATTTTGGCCGCCCTGGCATTACTGGTCATGGCTACCATTTCTGTGAACAAAATTCGGGAGGGCGAACCAGGTTTTTTAACCAATCTTTGGTCCTCAGAATCAGCTTCAAAAAATGCTGACCCGCTACTGGATGGCAATCCGCTCACGGTCCAAGTGCCAGGCTATGTAAAGACCATCCTTTTCGAAGGTACGGATAGTTATGATGGCAGTTACCGAACTGACGTTCTTCTTCTGGCGGCATTCAACTTACGTACAAACAAGATCAACATGATTTCATTCCCCCGCGATTTATGGGTGCAAATCCCCAACTATGGCCCGCAAAGGATTAATGTTGCTCATGAGGTAGGCGGTGACCAAATGGTTAGCGATACCTTTGCCTTCAACTTTGGCTTTCGGCCTGACCACACGGTCCGTGTAGATTTCGCGGGCTTTCAGAAGATAATCCAGGCTTTGGGTAACATCACGGTTAACGTAGGCAAGCCTTTCAATGAAGCTTATGACGATGCCGGCACAGAATGGCTGACGCTTGAGCCTGGTTTGCATGAGCTTGGCGACGGTCAGGCCCTCTTTTACGTTCGTGCCCGTAAAAACTCTTCGGATTTTGAACGCAATCGCCGTGCCCAGGAAGTCCTAAAAGCAATGTTGGTGCAATTCTTCCGCCCAGCAATCATCCGGGAGCGCTGGCCCAGAATATTCAAAACGGTTTTTGAAGAAGTTAAGACGGATATGAAATTCTCCGACTTTATGCTTTACTCGCTTCCGCTTATCAAATATACCGATAAAGAGATGGTTACCAGTTTCGCGATCACGCCCAGCGAAGCGCAGGGTTTTGTGACGGATGGAGGTGCCCAGGTGCTTGCCCCCAACCTCCCGGCGATCCACGATATTTTGAACCGAGTTTTTTGGGTAGAGTAAAAAACTTAAAAATTGTGTTGGAGCTCCAGGTGTAAAATCTGGGGTTCCTTTTCTTTAAGTCTGAAGCCATGGGCAATGCGTATACCAGGCACCCAGGCGACTTCTTCATTTATCATTACCAAAGGATACTTTGCACGGGCTGCCTGCGGGATTTTTGCGTTGACAAATGTATCGCTCAGTTTTTGGCTACCCGCGGTCAGTCCCAAAGGTTGCCAGCGCAATCCCGGATATGGTTTTTGTATGGCCAGGTTGAACCCGGCGCTTTCGCGGCTAAGAAAAGCCTGAGCAGGGTCGCTCTTGATCGCCGTGGATAAGGCTTCAAAAGCAGTCCAAGGTATGGTTTCAAGCAGAATGGAGTAACCGTTTTGCAGTTCCACCCGTTGTGGCAAGTGTTTCAAATCAATACTGATTTCTGAATCGACCTGAGGGTAAGCATAGACTGACCTGACCTCTCGAAGGATTGCCACCTCTTCTGGCTCAACCAGCATGATCAAGCCATGTCCGATCTCAGTCCGCCGGGTGGTTGTTCCAATCCTTTCGGCCAGTTCAACCAGTTTTTCGTAGCCGATATCTCTCAAATTAGGTTCGAGCGCCAGGATGGCATTTTTTAGCAAGGTCGTTTGGTCGCCCGCCATCGCCTGGATGAAGGTATCTCTGCGGAAAGACACTGCATCGATGCTTACCTGCGGATCGAGGTTTTCCCCTTTGAAGGAGCTGTGTGTCTGAAGCCGGTCGTTATCCTTTTGGATCGCCTGGGCATTCCGCAAAATGGTCTGACGGAACTGAGGGGCAAGGTTTTCTATGGCTGGTACGAGTTGATGCCGCAAACTGTTGCGGAAATAACTTGGATCTAAATTACTCTCATCCTCAAAAAACTCAAGCTTTTGCTCTTCACAGTAACGCAAAATTTCAGTTTTCGAAACGCCAAGCAAAGGCCGCCAAACGGGAATTTCGGTCGAAAATTGCCTGAGATAGCTCACCCGGCGCATGCCTTCAAGGCCATTGAAGCCGGCACCTCGTAAAAAATGCATCAAGATGGTCTCCACCTGATCATCCGCGTGGTGAGCGGTAACAATTGCCCGCGCCTTCACTTCTTTTGCCGTTTGGAAGAGAAATTGATAACGGCATTGCCTGGCGGCCTCTTCCACACCCAGTTTTTCGCGGTTTGCGAAAGCGTTTACATCACCTTCCCCCACGAATAAGGGGATGCCCCATTCCTTAGCAAGTTTTCGAAGTGCAGCCGCTTCAAGATCAGAGACTTCGCGCAGATGGTGGTTGAAATGAGCAGCTATTACGGGCAATCCAATATTAATCATTGCCCTTAACAAGCTTAAGCTGTCCGCCCCACCAGAAACGGCTACTAATAATCTCTCACCCTCCTGAAGGTTACATTCCGTAAACAATACTTTTTTGATCACAGCTTCAAGCATGCCGCCATTATAGCATTCCGCCCTTCGTCCATTAGGATATACTTAACCTATGGCCGCTCATAGGAAGTTCATACTCGGACTTACTGGAAACATCGCCTCAGGCAAGAGCGCAGTACGCCAATACCTTGAAAATGCCGGGGCGATTACGATCGATACCGACCTGCTGGCGCAATATACCTACCTGCCTTCAGGCCCCGCCTATCAACCAATTCTGGACGCTTTCCCTGAAATTGGTGAGCTCACCGAAAATGGAGCCCCAATCTCACGAAAACACCTCGGGCGACTTGTTTTTGCTGACCCCATTGGTCTGAAACGGCTCGAATCCATCATCTACCCGATCCTTGACAAGCAGATTGATGCCCTCTGCGCTTCCTTTGATGAAGGTTTGCTGGTAATCGAAGGGGTTAACCTGATTGAAGCTGGTTTTAGACCAAAACTGGATGCGCTTTGGATGACCATTGCTGCGGATTCTGTGCGCTTGCAACGTTTAATCAATGAACGCTGGTTGGATCCTGAGGACGCTAAAACCCGCATTGCAGCTCAGGTTCCGCAACTTGAAAAAGCTAAAGACGCTGACTTCCTTGTACACACGGATCAAGGCTTTGAAGAAACCTATGCGCAGGTCCTGCGTGGCCTTGAGAAGCTTGAGGTCTTACTACCTGAAGAATCTTGGGATAAAGGAAATGCCCACTTTACACGCTTGACTCCTACATTTTATAACTCAGCATTGACTTTACTGGCAGATGCGGAAGCTTCCGACTCATCCGCAAATCGCTTCTACAGCCTACTGGCTAAATGTTCAGCCTTCATAACTGAAGAGGCCCAGGAGACCTGCCTTACGTTTTACAAACTGGATTCGGGCTTTTCTTTGTTGTTTTCCAATCATCCGCAACATCGTAATGGCATTCCTATCACTGATGTCCTGGAAGGCTTTGAAGGCTTTTCCGCACAGCATATTGCCAATGCCTTGTTGATTCCGGCAGAACTGCTTGGGCGCATGGAAGCCAAAAAACTGAAATTCCTTCCTGGCGACACTCCTATTCCAGGTTTACAGCCAGAAATTATCTCGCAGGTTTTACGCAAGCACGGCTTGATGCCAGCAGAAATTTATCTAAAAATACTCACGGTCTAAACTTTTTCTAAATCCTTTCAGGTATACTTACACTGATAATAAAAGGTCACCATGCAGGAGATTATTAACAATATCCTCTTCATTTTTCAGCGCTTTAATTGGCTAAGCGTTCTGGATATTTTGCTGGTTGCAGTCTTCTTTGGCCTGTTGCTCTACCTTCTGCGGGATACCGAAGCCATGACCTTGCTGAAAGGCGCGATATTTGTCATCGCCCTGGTAGCCTTGCTGACCTCGCTCATCAACCTGCCTGCTTTTTCCTGGCTTATCCGCACCCTGTCACCCGCGCTTATTTTGGCTGTTCCGGTCATCTTCGCCCCTGAAATTAGGCGTGCGTTGGAGCGTGTGGGCCGTTTTGGCGCTCTCAGCCTCTTTAACCGCGCCCCAAAACCAACCGAAGTGGAACAGACCCTGCGCTCGATTACGGCCGCTGCCCTGCAACTCTCTGAACGGCGGCAGGGCGCGCTGATCGTCATCAAGCGACGTCAATTCTTGGATCAGTATTATAAAAACGGGGTTATGCTGGACGCGGAAGTTACTCCACAAATACTGATGCAAATCTTTTACCCCAATACTCCTCTGCATGATGGCGCTGTTATCATTGAAGGCAACCGAGTCAAAGCTGCCTCTTGCGTAATGCCACTATCAAATAGCGGCGTTTTAAACGCTTTGCCAGAGCGCTCATTTGGCCTGCGCCATCGCGCAGCTTTAGGTATTTCCGAAGTTACTGATGCAGTTGCGGTGGTTGTTTCCGAGGAATCAGGTACGATCTCAATTGCCCAAGGCGGGCGCTTGATCCGCCGCCTGGATGGGGAACGCTTGCTGAACAGTCTGCGGGCATTTATGACCATGGACCCCCGTGAGGAGGCTAATACAGCTGGAGAAGGCGCTTCAGTGGTTAAGGCCCCCAAACCAAGGAGCCTGCGCAAATGAAATACTTGCGAGGTATTATCCGATTTTTCCCAACGATTTTGCTATCGTTTGCCCTGGCGATAGTGGTTTGGATTGCTGCGGTAACAGAGACCGATCCAAACCAGACGCTCAATTATGCCAACCCAGTGCAAGTTAGAGTCATCGGCCTCGACCCCGGTCTTCTAATTTCAAAGCAGTCGGTTACTTCAGTAGTTCTGAATATCAGTGCTCCGCAATCCATCCATAACCGCCTTGCTAACAGCCCCGAGCTGATTCAAGCGTTTATCAATCTTTCCGGCAAGACCGAGGGAGACTACTCGCTGACCCCACAGGTTGATTTGAAGATTCGCCCTGCCAAAGTCAGCAAACTTACCCCTCAGACGATCGACATCAGCTTGGAAAAATTGGCCTCAACGCAGATGGACATTTCTTTACGGCAATCTGGCACTTTACCGATTGGTTACGAGGCCGGCGAGCCAAAGCTTAACCAGGCTCAGGCACGGATTTCCGGTCCTACTTCCCAGGTGCAAAAGGTAACACAACTGGTAGCCCTTTTGGATATTTCAAACCTCAGCAGCAATCTTACGCGTACCATCAACCTACACGCACTTGATAGTCGGGGTGTTGAAGTTAATGGGGTTAGCCTGGAGCCCGCCAAAGTGACCGTCGACCTGCCGGTAAAACAGCTGGGCGGCTATCGAAATGTCTTCGTCAAAATTGTCACG